>NZ_AP025308.1 GCF_036492635.1 Aureibacter tunicatorum | reverse complement strand
TTGGAAATCGACGGCAAAAAAGCATGGATTTTTCATGGAGACGTATTTGACATATCGATGAGACATTCAAAATGGCTTGCCAAGATGGGAGCCAATGGCTACGCTTTCCTTATTCTTCTTAATAAAATAGTCAATTTCTTTCTCAGCATCATTGGCAAACAAAGAATTTCTCTGTCAAAGAAAATCAAACATAGTGTCAAAAATGCCATCAAATCAAAAAATGATTTTGAGTTAACTGCCGCAGAAATCGCCGTGAACAAAGGGTATGACTATGTTATTTGTGGGCATATCCATCAGCCCGTTATCAAAAAGTTCTCGCTTCAGGACGGAGAAGTAACTTATCTGAATTCTGGTGATTGGATCGATCATAAAACCGCACTTGAATATGAAAACGGAGAGTGGAAAATATACAAATATGATGAAGACCCAATGATGGCAAATATAAAAGAACAAAAAGAAAGCAAGGAAAAAGAGGAAAGCTACAATACCATTCTTAACAAAATGAGAAACGACTTCGAACTATGAAGATATTATACGCTATTCAAGGAACAGGAAATGGTCATATCAGCAGAGCAAGGGATATTATTCCATCTTTGCAAAGGTATGGTACTGTAGATGTATTGGTAAGTGGAATTCAAGCTGACGTGAATCTTGGGTTTCCTGTTAAGTACAAATGCAAAGGCATGGGCTTCATTTTTGGAAAAAAAGGGGGGGTTGATATTTATCAAACACTCAAAAAAACTGATTTCAGAAACTTCTTCAAAGAAGTCATGGATCTTCCTGTGCAGAATTATGACATGGTATTCAATGATTTCGAGCCGGTTGCATCTTGGGCATGCGCGTTAAAACACAAACCATCCATTGGCTTGAGCCATCAGGCGGCTGTAATAAGCGAAAACGCGCCATTGCCTGACAAATCAGACTCCTTTGGCAGATTTGTCTTAAAAAACTACGCGCCAGTTAGTAAAAGCTACGGATTTCATTTCGAAAGATACAATGACAGTACATTTACGCCCGTCATTAGGCAAGAAATTAGAAATTTAACTCCTGAGAACCACGGACATTATACCGTTTACCTTCCAGCTTATGATGATAAAAGATTGATACAATTTTTATCCAACTTCAAGGATACTCGATGGGAGGTATTTTCCAAACACAATAAACAAAGTACTAAAATTGATAATATCAAAATCTCTCCAGTAAACAATTCTGCTTTCATGACAAGTCTGAGCAATTGTGAAGGATTTCTTTGCGGGGCAGGTTTTGAAGGACCAGCGGAAGCTTTGCACCTAGGAAAAAAAGTTCTCGCAATTCCAATGAAAAATCAATACGAACAGCATTGCAATGCTGCTTCTTTGTCGAATTTAGGCGTTCCTACGATCAGCAGCATAAAACCAAAACACATAAGTACAGTGAACGACTGGATTATCAACAGCAATAATATCAATGTAAACTATCCAGACATGACTGATATTATTCTTGACAATGCCATTGAGCATTATTATGAGGAACATGCTAGCTACTCAGTTCCAAAAACAATTCTAAATATATTTTGATAATAATGATTATGTTAAATTGAAAAAAGTTGTGGCAAAGAATGATTACTCATTGCTACAACTTTTTTTATTTACAAATTCGCTGATCTTTTATCTGCTTCCTTCAAAGCTTCATACAAGTTCACTATTCCTCCGCTTTTCGAAATTTTCTTTAATTTTGACAAATCTCTTTCATCGTCTCTTTCTGGCCTAGGCACTCGTACTTTATAATCGTTTTGAGCAACAGAAGTCTTAATAAGAATCTCCTTGATCTCCGACATTTTTAATGTTGGGTAATATGATTTAATCATAGCTGCCATTCCAGCAACTAATGGAGTTGCCATGCTTGTCCCGCTAAGTTTTCCATACTTTCCATCAGGCAAAGTTGAATTGATCTTATAGCCTGGGGCCATGACATCAACATTCTTTTTCCCATAATTTGAAAAAGTAGCCACCAAGTCTTCATCCATCTCTGGTTTCGTTGCCCCCACTACCAACCAATGCGCAGATTCTTTCATATCATGAGTTACTAATGGATAATACAATACCTCATCATTATCCAAAGCATTATTACCGGCTGATTTAACCATCAACACATCATTCTGATGTGCGTAATCTATAGCTGCATTAACCGCTTCCGTGTTCAATGAGTATTTCTTGCCAAAACTCATATTAATGATCTTCGCTCCATGATCCACAGCGTATCTAATCGCAAGCGCAATATCCTTATCACGCTCATCTCCATCAGGCACAGCTCTCAAGCACATCAATTCCACATGCTCAGCAATGCCTTGCACCCCTAGCTCATTCTCTCTATTAGCTCCTATTATGCCCGCGACATGAGTTCCATGACGATTATCAGTTGCCACTACATCCGCATTTCCATAACTATTGTCTTTCATATCCCAAGAAATATCCCCTTTAATTTTATGGGTATCAAAGTAGGGATTCAAATAATATGAAAGCTTATTCTGATAGTTTTTTATATAAGCTTCGACTTTTTCTTTACTTGGATATTTATCACGAAGCTCGATCAAAGAAATCAAGGCGTCTTGAAGATCTTTTTCATTATGCTCTAAATTCTTCCACGATATTAAATCCTTATCAGTATAATCTTCTTTATCAAATGCCTTAATCACCAAATCATGGCTGCTAATATACTTTTCAAGGTCAGATTCCAGCTTCTTAAGCCTAATATGGCTTTTTGCTAAATATTCTAAATACTCCTTCTCTCCTGCTTCGAGATGCTCAATATGTTTTTTCCCTAACTCCTTCTTATCACTCTCACTTAAGTTTTTCAAATAATTGTATACCCTTGTGATCACAAGAGTCTCCTCTACTACATTTGTTCCATCATTATTACCCAAAAAATTCCATCCATGTATATCATCGACATATCCATTTCCATCATCATCTATTCCATTGCCTGGGATTTCATTTGAATTAACCCAAATCTTACCTTGCAAATCCTCATGATGAATATCTATCCCTGAATCGATAATCGCAACAATTACTTTCTCGGCCTTTTTGCCTTTGACAAAATCATATGCTTTTATAGTGCTTACACCTGCCACGCTATCTAATTCAGGATCTTTATGATGCCAATCCAAATTACTAGAACTTTGGGCATAAGCATTAAGCGAAGCCATCATTGCCAAAGCTCCAAAGGCCTTGACTATTTTTAAACTTGAGGGGAGAAAGTTCATTTAATCGATTTATTAGTTTGTATACGTTTGTTAAATATTAAATTTAGAAAAATTATTAAAATAAGCCTAAGTTGAGTAAGCTATTTAACATTCATCTCATAGGTTTATTATCTTATTGTTTAAGCATAACATTAACTATTATGACCTTATTCTTCATTGTTGGATTTGTCATTTTGGCAGCAAGTCTTTGGTGGTATTTCCTGATTTATCTTCCTAAAAAACCTAAGGGAGAAAAAATAGACGAAATGCCTGAGAGCTGGAAAAAACTGCTCACTGAAAACGTTAATTTTTATAGAAATTTGTCTCAAGAAGACAAAATCAAATTTGAAAATCGATTGCTTCACTTTATATCTATAAAAAGAATTATAGGCGTGGATACTGAAGTAGAAGACTTGGATAAGGTCTTAATCGCATCAAGCGCGGTAATTCCTTTGTTCGGGTTTTCCGAGTGGACGTATCCCAATCTCAAAGAAGTACTTCTATACCCTAAAGCATTTGACAAAGATTTTCAAATTTCAGGAACTCGAAAAAATATCACGGGAATGGTGGGCAATGGGGTTATGGAAGGCAAAATGATTCTTTCCCAAAAAGCGCTCAGAGCTGGATTCATCATAGACAATGACAAATCAAATGTAGGCATTCATGAATTTATACATCTCATTGACAAAGCTGATGGAGAAATCGATGGGGTACCTAAGATGCTCATACAAAACCAATATGCAATCCCTTGGTTAAAAATCATGCATGATGAAATGAACAGAATCTATTCAAATCAATCAGATATCAACCCCTACGGAGGGACAAACCAACAAGAGTTCCTTTCTGTAATAAGCGAATACTTTTTTGAAAGGCCAGACCTATTGAAAAGAAAACATCCAAAACTTTACGAAGCTATGGAGAATATTTTCAAACAAGACCTCTATGACAACCTAAAAGTAAATAAAAAGCGAGATTTCAACAATTAGCATGAAGAGTGGTTTTATAATGATATAAAACCAGTTTGCTGCCTTTAAATGTTTTCAAGGAAAGAGTCATTAAAACAATCAGGTTCTCATTCTAGAAGACACTCTTCAAGAAGAGGCAGCTCTTCCTTTTCTAGAAGTTTGTCTTCATCAGGCCATTCCTTTGAACAAGGTCCTTCATTAATGACTGCCGAAAATTTCCTTGAAAAAACTCGATTGTACCAAGACAGCAAAGCAATGGAAGGTGCTTCTGTCGTTGCCGCTATGCCCGCAAAAGACGAAATACTTGAAATCAGTTCGCGAATTAGCGAAGTGCATACGATTAGAGCCCAAATAAAAACCCTCACAAAAGCACAGGATCAGAAAAAAGGAGGCAACAAATATTTTTGGCAACGCTGGAGCTCCCTATCTACTGAGGGCATGGAAGACAGCCTAGCTGAAGGGGCTACTGGGTATCTGCATCAACCCTCCAGATTGGAAACTTTTGAACACAGCGAAGGACCCAAAACTAAATCAACAGAGCAAGACTATAGAACAGAATACAATAAGCTTATCTGGAGGCGTTGGGAAGCGCTTGATGAGCTTGAAAAGTCCATCTATCAATGGTCAAGAACTTGCAGGCTAACTACCGACAACTTTACCTTCATGAACAATCTTTCTATAATGGAAGAGCTGCTCTTCGAAATTGAAAATGATAGAATTGAAGTTGTAAAATACTTGAGCACACTTGACAGAGACCTGTTTGATTCTGCCAATGCGAGATCTCCAGAGGCTTATAAAAATGAAATTTGGAAAAGGCAGCTTTCCGGTAAATTTCTTAAAGGAAATTCCGATGACCCTCAAGGTATTAGAGCCAATGAAATCATAACTACAGAAGTGCTAAAACTTCTAAAAACCCCCGGGTTAGATCCTTGGTGGAGAAAAATTCATGACGCATATCCCAATCCTAATAGAAGTTTTATTTATCTCAATTTCGAAGAGCATAAAAAATCTCTTCATCTAGACAACCCTGATCTGATTTCCATGGAAGGACTGGGCGGGAATCGCCTGATGAAAATGAATTTCCCTACAAATATCGAACAACAACGATTCTATAGCTCTACCAGTACTCCTGGGGCAAAAGTAACAGAGTTATCATTTTATCCTACTTTCGCGCATATATGCAACATGATGGAGCTTGTTTATAAAAAAATAAGACCATCAAACCCAAGACTTGACAAATCTGTCGAAAATACTGCTAGAGAATTCTGGCAATTAGCGGAGGTTCCAGACTTTACACAAAAAGCACTCTGGAGAGTCCCTGAAGAATATGTTTTGGTAAATTCCATTCCCAAACCAAAAAATACAATAAGAGAAGAAACAGATGGTGATGAAGAGCCTACATTTGAACCTACTACAAAAGTATTCAAATCAAGACAAGGAACCTTGGATGAAGTCATGTTCGCTCCAACGCTTTATACCGCTAGACATAACCCTAAGTCTAAAAAGGCTTCAGACCACTCCAAAACCAGAAAAGTGGATGCAGATCATCTAATGAAAAGGCACGGGAGCAGAGGTGACTGGAGGCGAGACGCTTTATTAAGTTTCGGGACATTTCATTTAAGCCACAAATCAACTATCGAAGAAGAACCTCCAAATGAATTAGTCAAAAAAATGGAAAGGCTTGATAGGTGTGAAAAAGTCCATCTAGGTACGCAAACCAGTGTTTTCAGACTTATTTTAAAACCAGGTGGCCAAGTGCTCATACTAAAAGTCATGAGAGAGGGCAGCTTTTCAAGCGTAGCTGAAAAAGAGCACTTTGCAGCTGAATATTTAAGTATTATGGACAGCCCGCTTGTAAGATCTCAACAATCTTATCTATTGGGGCGTGACAGTGAAGAATTTGGCATGTTGATGGACTTTGCCGAGGCTCTTCCTGAAAAAACACTTATCAATAGCTTGCAAGCATTCCGAGCTACCGATATGCCAAAGCTTATACTATTCGACGAAGCTTTAGGAATGCCTGTTCATGATATGAAACATGCCGAATTTGTTGAAGAAGGAATCACTGATATGCGAAAATTTCATCAAGGACTTGGCGAGTTAGCATTTTATGACATGTTAACTGGTAATGGCGATAGAATATTAAGAGGAATTAACTCTTCAAATATCTTCTATTGTAAAGAAGCAAAAGTACTTAGCGCTGTTGATCATACAATAAATTTCACGGGCATGTATGGTTTTGCTCAATCATTGATGAAAGATACTTCTCTTCCTAATTTCGATGAAGTAGATGAATTACTAAAACAGCCTATTTTGAACAGAGTAGCCTTGAAAGAACTATGCAAAGCTACTGTCAAGCTCTATGAAGAACTCCTTATACGAGAGTTGGATGCGTGGTTGTCAGACGAACCAATGAAAATATCAAAAGACTACTTTAGAGTATTCAACCACCTTTATGCAGGTTTATATTGGGAAGTGACTCCGGAAAACACCGTATGGTTTTTTGAAGGCTTTGCATTAGGAGCACTTAACTTTCATGAAAAGTCAGATCAACTGTCAAAATTGGAAAAACTTGACACACGAAGGCTTGGGATGGAAGTCTATCTTTTCAAAGAAATTTGTCTTCATATGCTCGCAGTAGTCAAACCAAGAATAAACTCTATCAAAGCAAAACTTAAAAGTTTAGGAGTAAACAGTGAAAATCATGGAGAGGAACTGCCAACTTTCTCAAAATTCAATGCCTCACGTCCATTATCACCACCTCCGGTATAGGCTTTTTAGATAAATTATCAGAAATTGACCATTAATGATACTGTAAACATAGTAGTAATATGAAAATAGAAAAAGCACTTCAAGACAGAAGTGGATCAAAATGCGAAATTTGTGGATCAAAAGACAACTTAAGTATTTTCACAGTTGCTCCGGCAACTGACGCAAGTGAAAAAGATTCAGTTTATATATGCGAAACCTGCTCTAGCCAAATCAATCATCCAGATAAAATGGACTCTAATCATTGGAGATGTCTTAATGACAGCATGTGGAGTGAAGTTCCAGCAGTTCAAATAATTTCATGGAGAATGCTTCATAAATTGAAAAAGGAAGGCTGGCCGCAAGATCTGCTCGACATGATGTATTTGGATGAAAACATGCAGAAATGGGCAGAATCAACAGGAGACCATCTTGATGAGTCTGAAAATCCTAAACACAGAGACAGCAATGGCGTAGAGCTAAAAGCTGGTGATTCTGTTGTTCTTATCAAAGACCTAAATGTAAAAGGATCAAGTCTTGTTGCCAAAAGAGGAACTGCTGTAAGAAATATCTCTCTCGATCACGACAATCATGAATATATTGAAGGTAAAGTAGACGGTCAGCAAATCGTAATACTAACAAAATACGTCAAAAAGAATAAATAACACTTTCCCAAAAAGCAATTGCTTTTTGGGATATCACTTAATTATTTCAACAACATTTTTTTATTTTTCTTCAAAACAAAATCTTCCTTTTTTAAATCATAAAAAACTAATAAACAACCACTTACAAACTCATCTAAATATTTTTAGTAAAATTGGCATTAAATTTTTCTATGCTAAACAGTATAATTCGTATAAATCATTATTAGGGTAAATCCCTTGACTTTTGTAGTAAAAAGTAACTCGTAAACAAACGCTAAAGCTATGAAGAATTTACTGATTATTTTTACATTTATTTTTGCTTCTTTTTCCGCAAACGCACAAACTAGTCAAAGTGTTGAAATCAAGAATTTCATCAAATCGTATGTCAACCAAGTGCAAAAAATTGACAATGGAGAGCACCAAAACAAATTATTGGCATTTTATAGTCCAAGTTACAAAGGCTCAACAACGTTTATTAATCTTAGTGGAAATACTCGAATCAAAAACAGAACCTATAAAGATCTATCGAATGCATTTGGCCGATTAAAAGTAAGTGATGACAAAACTTTAAAACTTCAAGTTGAATCCATCAATGTTGATTTTGAAAAGCCTAATTATGCGGTGGTAAGCTATACTGTGGATTATGATGTTAAAAATCAAGGCAAACTTGTCCAAGACGGCAAGATCATCACTTCCAATGTGATCAGAAAAACCAAAGATGGCGAATGGAAATTCGTGACTGGAAGCAGCGTAGAAACCATAAACGAAAAGTTCAGTGGCAACTGCAAAGCAGAGCTTTTTGGCAACCAGCAAAAAAATTCGGATATAATCGCTAAGGTGGGATTCCCTGAAGGAAGTAAATACACTACTGACCTTATCAACTTCGAAATCAAGAACCAAAAAGATCATGTTATGATCATGGCAAATGAAAAATACTTTATTTGGGATGATGGAAAAGTTGCTACATATGATATAAACAAAGACAAGTTTCAAAATGATCTCGGGAAGGCAAAAACCAAAGACGAAGCTGTCAAAATTATACTTTCGAAAGATCTATACAAAGATCAATGTATTAATTTCAGCTACAGATAAATAAATTATTTCTCAGAATACATATACTAGGTTGTCTCCATACAGGCAACCTTTTTTATTTACTTATCAATTTAACATCAAATATGCGAACAAAGAAAAAAATAAAATGTTGAATAATCATAACTGACACTTCAGCGCATGCTCAAATTAAACAACATAATCGATCAATTTGTCTTATCCGAATACATCAGAATAAGAAATACTCAGAAAGAAAAATTGCGAAAAAATCATGAGAATTGGTCAAGAATCACAAGCAATTTGAACATTGCATTGACTCTTTTTGTGCTTAATATATTTATCATTGTAGCAGTTCCATTTTTGTTGTTTAAAGGCGATAGTTCAACTATCAGCAAAGCAATCGTAATCATCGGACTAATTCTTAGCTTCTTCTCATCTAAAATGCTTCTAAGAAATTATTATCCAAAAATAAACTTTTATGACCTTGAGAGTAAATACAAAAGGCTAAAAATCAACGAATTCAAAAGAGTGAATTATACTAAAAACTTCTTGCTTTACGGAAGCGCAATATCATTCACAATTTTACTTTTGATCATTTATCCACTATTCGAAGGTATCAATTTATTTTAGCTTTAAAGGCAAACCTGATGCTATAAAATAAGCTTCATCTGAATTCTTGGCAATCATTTGGTTTACCTTGCCTAATAAATCAGTGAACTTTCTTTGGACAGTATTCATCGGTGTTCCGCCCAGGCCAATTTCGTTAGAGACCACTACAAGCGTATGGTTTAATTTTAAAAAGCTTTGCCACTCGTCTGCTACTTGCTGAAAAGTCAAATCAATATCATTGTCATTATCATAAAAGAAGTTATTCACCCAAAGCGTCACACATTCAAGCAATACTATTCCCTTCGATTGATTCAATGATGAAATATTTTTTTCTATTTCAAATGTTTCCCATTCATCACCTCTATACTCTATATGAGACTTAACCCGCTTAGCAAATCCATCATCCCAAATTCTAGACGTAGCCAAGTAATACTTCTGCCCTGTCATATTTTTACAAATTGATTCCGCAAAAGTGCTTTTTCCACTTCTTTGCCCACCAGTGATAAATATTACTCGATCCATCCTTATAATTTAGTAAAGTTTAAAACATAATAAATCAAGAAAATCTTCCGACTTATTTAAAATCACAAAATAAAAAATAATAAAGCAAAATGTCTTTCTGTTCTACAAGTAACTAAATGCATTTATTAAAATTCTGACGTCAACACTTTCCAGATGAGACATTTACTTTTAATATTCACATTCTTTACAGCATTTACTCAAAGTGCGCATTCTCAAGAATACAAAAGACAAGGACTTGAAAATATCACCAAAGAATCGGCTATGGCCCCTGTCAATTTTTTGGCCGATGATCTACTTGAAGGAAGAGAAACAGGAACAAGAGGAGCTGAACTAGCAGCTAGTTATATAATTTCTTGGTTTGAATCTATAGGTGTTGAGCCATTAGATGATGAATACTTGCAAGAAGTTCCTCTTTTGAAATACAAAGCTGGGGAAAATCAGCATTTTGAAATTCAAATTGCTGATGAAAAATCAATTGCCTTTACGAATAATGTAGATTTTTTTGTACATCCCCTTAAGAATAATGAATCTATTAATGCTGAAATTATTTACGTTGATTATGGAATTGATTTAAATGCCACTTTCAATGATTTTGATAAAAAGAATACTAATAATAAAATCATTATCAGAAAATCTGGTTATCCTAAACATGATACAACAAGTCATGTCTTTCAGCATTTTAAATCAAAGTCAACGAAACAAATAGTAGCAGAGAAGAATAAAATGGCTCAAAATCATGGGGCTTTAGCTATACTTGAATTTTCAGAAGAAGATTATCTAGCCTCTTTATATGCAAACTCTGAAAATACTGTATCTAAGATGCCTTCTTTTTATGATACTAAACTTGATCTGTATAATAATAACGAATACGAATTGCCTTGTATAAATATCACAAACAATACAGCTCAAAAGATATTATCATTAATCGAAAAGAAATCAATTAATAAAAGAAATAACTATCCAAAGGCAAAAATCTCGTTAACCACGAATAAGCAAGCTATTTCTTCACCTAATGTAATAGGCAAAATCGAAGGAACTAATAAAGACGAATTTATTGTTATCGGAGCTCATTATGATCACCTAGGTATGAGAAATGGCCAAATATGGAATGGAGCTGATGACAATGCATCAGGTGTATCCGCGATATTGAATATTGCCAAAGCGATCCAATCTACAGGGCAAAAACCTGATAAGACATTAATTTTTGCTGCTTGGACTGCGGAAGAAAAAGGCTTGAATGGATCAAGGCATTTTGTAGAAGCCTTCGAGAAAACGTCAAAAATACAGACATACCTGAATTTTGATATGATAGGCCGAAATGCTGATTGGGATCATGATGGAAATCAGTGCATGATGCTATACACAGCTGCATATCCGGAGCTCGAGAAAAACGATAGCATAAATAATAATGCATACGATATAAATTTAGAAATCACGTATAGCAGAGTGGAAAAACCATATGCGGGAAGCGACAATGCTTCATTTGCAAAAAAGGGCATACCGATATTTTGGTTTCATACTTGGGGACACGAAGACTATCACCAACCCACCGATCATGCAGATAAAATCAACATAGAAAAAATGATGAAAATTATCAGACTAAGCTATCTTGATATCTGGGATCTTGCTTATGATAAAACAGACAAATAATATGGCACTAGTATTGAATGATTTAATAACAAATCATTCAATACTATTATGCATAAGGACAATACAATTAAAATTCAACTATCCATTCAAGAAGCTGAAACCATAATTTTGGCTCTTGGCAATTTGCCATTCAATCAAGTTTATGAAGTAATAGGCAAAATACACAGTCAATTGCAAGATCATAATCAAAGCATATCCACACAGGAATAAACTCAATATATCCTTTTAATTATCACCAATTCATACTAAATTGTTAGATGTTATAAAAAATTAAATAATAATTTAGTTAATATGTCTAACAATACCTCTTCTTTAAAACAGGTCCCAGTCCATGAAGAAACCATCTTCGGACATCCAAAAGGCCTTTTCATTTTATTTTTCACAGAATTATGGGAAAGATTCAGCTACTATGGAATGCGCGGTCTTTTCGTTTTGTTTTTAACAGCACAAGTCGCAGAAGGAGGTTGGGGCTGGTCAGATGCTGATGCATTGAGTCTTTACGGAACATATACAATGCTTGTATACTTAGTTGCAATTCCTGGAGGAATAATTGCCGACCGTCTAATTGGCCAGAAAAAATCAGTTCTTATAGGTGGATTATTGCTTGTTGCAGGCCATAGTGTTATGGCGATTCCAACAGAATGGGCATTTTATTCAGCCTTAGCGTTAATCATTTTAGGTGTTGGACTATTAAAACCAAACATTTCCACAATGGTTGGGGGTCTTTATAAAAAAGAAGACCAAGCAGGAAGAGACAAAGGGTTTAGCATATTTTATATTGGTATTAATTTAGGCGCATTTTTAGCAGGTATATCATGCGCAGTAGTTGCTAAAGAATTCGGATGGCACTATGGGTTTGGTCTAGCAGGTATAGGCATGTTATTAGGTCAAGTCGTATATATGTACGGTCAAAAATATTTAGTGCATGTTGGCAATTTTGAAAAGAAAACGGAATCAAAGAAATCCAATCCTTCAAAGCCACTTACAAAAGTTGAAAAAGACAGGCTTGTGGTACTGCTTCTTTCTTTTCTTATTGTAATCATTTTTTGGGGAGCTTTTGAGCAAGCTGGTGGATTAATGAACTTGTATGCTGAAAACAAAATCAACCTTAACTTGAATCTAGGATTCCTAATATACGATGTTCCCGCGGCAGCTTTCCAATCATTAAACGCTCTTTATATTATACTTCTTGGAGTGCCTATCGCTGCATTTTGGGCTTTAAGAAAACAAAAAAGCAAAGAATCTTCTGCTCTATTCAAAATGGGAATAGGAACTATTATAATGGGATTAGGGTTTGTATTCATGATGCTTGCTACTAAAGAGGTAAGCACAAGTGAAAGCGGAGAAATATTACAGAAAGCAGGAATGCAATGGCTATTTTTAGCTTACCTATTCCATACTGTAGGAGAGCTTTGCCTTTCGCCTGTAGCATTATCATTTATCACGAAAATGTCACCAGCAAAATATGCATCAATGATGATGGGTGTTTATTTTGCAATGACTGGATTAGGCAATAAATTGGCGGCTTCATTAGGCAGCTCAGCAAAAGATCTTGGCGATTATAATACGTTTTTACTGATTGCTTCTGTCTCAGTAGTATTTGGTCTAATTGTACTCGTATTCTTAAAACCTCTTAAAAAACTAACTCACGGAGCTGAGGATACCGATTCAAACGTTGTCTTCACAGAAGAAGAGCAAATGGCATAAAACTAACAATAAATAAACATCAAAGCCTTGTATGGAAATTACAAGGCTTTTTTTATTACCATCAAGGAGTCTTTTCTCTGCTTAGATGAATTAATCTGGACAAGATTACAAACACAGCGATTGATATTAGAAAACCTAAAAATACAGACAGTATTCCTTCTCCGATTCCTCCGAATAAAAACAACGCTCCTAGTATCGTCAACAGAACAAAAAACACGTATATATAAATAACCAGATTTCTTTGAAAAATATACTCGCGAACTCTCCAATCAAGGACAGACATAACAAGCCCCAAGATTAAACCTATAAACTGTATTATCAATACCGCTAATACCACTTCCTTTCTTTCGTATAGCTTCTCGGCGATATTAAAAGCAAAACTCTTTTTATGTTCTATCGGATATATTTGAACTATGGAATCAGATGCCATGTGCTTGCTTATATTATCCCAAAACTTTTTATGGTATTTATCATCTTTCAAAGACCAAACTCCAACTCCTGAAACATTATTATGCCCTAACCAATCCATTTTATGATCCAAACTATTGTCTGTTTCGAACCAATAAACAAACTGGTCTTTTCTTATGAAATTCGAGGCAAATACAGAGTCATATTCCAATTTGGATGTATAATTAGGAATACTGGTATTAAGAAATTCAAATGGCATATCTTGCTCATGATACCCTAACATCATCTCATTGTCTTTAACTTTCCATATACTTATGAAATCATATAAGTTAAAGGCTATTTTCTTTGGACTTACACCTCTTCCAGCATATCGATACAGAGCCTCCTCTATCGAATAGTGAGAATATAAATCATTTTTCAATGGCATAAGAGGTGTTATTGGGGATGAGTCAAGAAGATTATGGTCCCGATTATTCACCACAATATAATAATCAACATAATGATCCAATGCAGAAACATCATAATTGTCGCTGCATTCTTTTTGGATAGGAAGGCTTAATATTATTTCAACCTCTTCTTCCTTCATATGACTTAAAGAGGCCTCTGTCATTAATAAAAATTTATTGAACTTCTCTCGTTGTGAAGGCTCGTATATTATAAAATCAAACACAATTCCATCCAAATTAGTCTGGGTAAAAATGCTTTTAATTGAATCAACAAATACAGCTTGAGCATAATTATCATTTAAAAAATTTTCTACTTGATCCTTATTGTAAGCCGTAACTGCGATATGAGCTTTTGCTCCTTGAGCTTGAACAAAATCAACTATACTTCCATTGACAAAATCATTAATAACTTCCTTATCAATGTAACTGCCCGATTTCGGATCAATATCATAAGAGAAAAATATCAAATCATTGACAAACTGGTAATTATACTGTTTATAGGCACTATCCATCCAATATGGATACCATGAAAAGACCCTCTTGTCATCATCCAATTTCCTACTATCCTTGATAAGCTTATAATAACCGTTGTCTTTTTTATCAAAATACACGCTGTCCCATTCTGGGTCGACATCATCAAAGTATACTTCATCCGAACCATTCAAAAATGTATACATCTGCTGATACTTGGCAACATGCACTTCTTCCCTGCCAGAAAATTGATACAAGCTATCTTTGTCTGATTTTTTCTTTTTATCAGATCCTGTTAGCTTATTAATATTTTTTTGATCTTTTTTAAACTTTTTCTGCTGCTTCTTTACCTTTTTAACGTTTTTATAAACGTTTTTTCGAAACTTGTCCAAGCTCTTCAATTGACCAAAGGAATCTCCAATCGATATAAACGCAACAAAAAGAAATAAAATAATTGATTTATTCATCTCAAATACCAACTTTTCAATATAACTGAAACTTGTGGCATAAGTTTGATTTCTAAGATGTTAATGAATAATAAGAATAAGAAAAAGTTAAGGTTTGAACTAAAAATGCTGTTTTTGAAGCCATTAATGTAGAATATTGCATACTAATTGGAAAGGCTTTATAATAATTCCATGTCCGCAATATTTCCTGGCTTTCATTTAAAAGTTGAATGGTTAGGTCTTTGGGCTCTATAGGCTTGCTAAAATCATTTGTAATCGTATCCATGCACCATTGTGCCAAGGGAGAATTCTCTTTCATCACTCCTCTCTTCAACACTATATCCGCAAAACTTGCCATACCTGGAAGCTTATGTTGATACTGATTCAATCCTCCTTCACTCAATATCATGCTATCTCTTGTGCTCATGCCAATGCCTTCCACTTCCATGAAGGAAACGTCAATATTGCCTGTGAACCCCTTGAATGAGACGCCAAAATAATATGATGGTAAAGGATAATCTCTTTTCATAAAAAACGGTGAAAAAAAACTGCCTTCTATTCAAAAGACAGTTTTAATTATATATACTCAACACTAATTCTCAAGTTCCATACTCTCTACTGAGAATGTGATACTCTCCATGGTTGGACTAGAATCATTTGCATCAAATGATCCCCATTGCCATGAAGTAGGATAGCACATTTTGCAAGTATAAGTTCTGCTAGGACTACCTTGCTCATCTAATTGCTTGATTGTAATAGTCGCACGTTCAAATGTATTAGAGGAGATTTTCTTATAAAGATCATCATAAGTCGTGTCATTTTTAAACTGACCTTTCGACAAAGTCAAATCTCCAAAAGAAGGCTTTCCTGGCATTTTCACATCATATCCGGCAGGGTCGTTCCCAGCTCTGTATTGGTGACTTTCAACTTGCATGCTTGGCAAGTCAACTTTTTGGAATCCTATCTCACCATCTAATCCTGAAATTTCTACGCTAAAATAGTTATTCGGGGTGGGGCGCATTGAGGAGTCCTGCGAAGCGCCATTATCTTCAGCCATATTATTCTATAATTTTGAGGTTATGATTTTTTATTCAAATAATTTAAAAGATATTCAAAGACTACTCTTCTCCACCTTCTCCGCCTTCATCACCGCCACCGGCTCCAGCCATCTGTTGTTGGAAAGTAATCACGATGAATTCAGCAGGTCTCGACAACGCAACTCTAACTTCTATTCTCATGATACCATCAAGAACATCATTAGCTGTCATAGTTGTACCTAAACCAACTTCAATGTTGTAGGCATCTGATTCAGAAGCACCAACCAAAATTCCACTTCTCCAGAATCCTGTCATTGAATTTGAAATCATCGACTTGATGTTAACCCATGTATTTGGCGTATTCGGCTCGAACACATAAGACTCCGCAGCATTCTTCACTGTCTGCTCCAAGAAAATAAGAGCTCTTCTGACATTGATGTATCTCCAGTCTTGAGAGTTTCCATCCAATGTTCTAGCACCCCATACCAAAACACCTTTGCCTGCGAATGTTCTAATTGCATTAACCGCTTTACCATTCAATGGCAAGTTCAAATCCTCTTGATCTTTGCTATTGATATTAACCGCAGGAGAAACAACACTTGATACACTAACATTAGCTGGAGCTTTATGAACGCCAATTGAAGAATCAGTCAAAGCGTAAACACCAGCCATTGCTCCAGAAGGAGGCAACAAGTTGATTTTTCTCTTAACATCCGCCAATACCTGCTTATACATTGGCGAAACAGCTTTCAATGTATTGTGAAGGTTTTTAGCATTCGCATTCTCATCAGTCAATTGTTGAACTTGAGCCAAAATAGCATTTGCTCTTCCTTCATCCAATCTTCCAGCTTCTTGAGACGCATTAACTTCTTTAGTCAAGATGTCAACAAGCCCATCTACATTAGCGATATTTTTAAAGTCGATTTCGTCAGAAGAAACAACAGTAGTATTCAACCAAGGGTAATAAGCCGTTCCATAACTAAGGAAGTTATCCCCGACAGCCTCTCTAAATTGATTAACAACATCTTCCTCATCCAAAGTTCTTTCCTTGAAGCCTTCATATACATCAAGAATAGCAACTCTGTTTTTCATTTCATTTCCACAGTGATTCAAAATCGCTTGTTGAACCGTGTAAAAATCCTCTTTAGCTAAAACAACAGCATCAGGAGCTAAAACCATTGTAGGCTCATTTTGCTTAAGTAAAGCTTTCAAGCCACCACCTGTTTCTTCTCCTAAGATGTCACCGCTTTTCACTTCTTCTTTGTAAGAACCTACTGAAACGATATAGCAATCTCCTCCTCCATTAGCAAAGTATAGCTTCAAGCTATGATAAAGCTTGTATGCAGATGCAGCGTCAACTTCTAGGTTATACAAACCTTCATCAGACGCGCTAATATTGAATTTTACTTGAGGAGCTCCACCGAACAAAGTATGAAAATCGCCCAAAGAGCTAATTCTTGTCGGTACATTCTTTAAGGACTTGCTACCTCGCAAGGCCTTCTCAGTATACCCGATAAAAGCAGGTATAGCTGTAGCCACTGGCACGGCGGATCTTGAAAAAGCGCTTTTTTCTTGAACATACACGCCGGGAGTTGAATACACTTGCGCCATAAAATTAATTTTACAATTTAAAGTTACAATAATTTAATTTCATCTGTATAACAGCACTCTATAACCAATGTTTAAATATTGTTAAATATTTTTGCTATATTTATATATTTACCATCAGCATTCTTCTCTACAGTAAGGTTTGAAATGTCAGGGCGGGGTAATTCAAGTGTCATTCTTGAGATAGTTGTTTCCAGCTGCTTAGTCAAAATCAAGTGTGGAAGTATTCCATAAGACTTTTTAGCAGGCAAACTACGATTGGAAATAAATTCTGTGTAATTTCCATCTTTAGCGTCTAATTCAAAAAGCAGTCCAGTTTTGTCAGACAAATCCACTTCCACATTATCGAATTTGGAACGACTATCATTTATTATATATTTCCAAAAATATCTCTTACTATTAATATATAGGTTGATTTCGACAGAAGAATCAAATTTCAAATTATTCAAAGGAAGAATAACTTGTATAGTTTGTTTGATAATTTTGTTTTGTGGAAACAAAGGTTGCATTAAAACATTATTGTCATCCTCATTCGCGTCTTTGACTAAGTATTTCCTAAACTCTTTTTTACCGTCAGACTCATCAAGTTTTTCATAAACTATCAACTTCTGGGTGTCAGTCTCGGGCAAATCGCTTATCGCTGAATGATACACTGGTAGTGGAACTAAGGAAATGATTAATGACAATTTTCTTTTAACCAAATCCTCCTTCAGTATATCTAGAAGCTTCTCTTTGGAACAAATGCTATATACTGAACCAATTTTTTTGCTAAAAAACTGATAATCAACTTCCTCTTCTCTTTCTTCATCAAAAAGACTGAAACGGATATCATACATGTTTTCAACAAAGGCATCGTAAAATTCATGATGCACTCTAAAATTGAAAACTTTAATATAATTTTGAAGCATTTTAGAAAGATCTAATTTCTGGTATATCGCTAAACACAATATCATTGCTAAAGGTCAGCATAGATACTTTATAAATGACTGATGGCATATACTTGGCACCAAGCATACCCCAAATGTGACTTAATTCTTGTAGAGAATAACTTTGAAGCTCAAAAATCAATTTATTGGACTTCTCATAAAGATCTGGAGTATTGTTGGGAGTGAATACCTTTTTTTGGTTAAAAAACAAGATCACTTGAGAAACTATCTTCAATGACTCTATGTAATTCTTTCCAGTAAAAAAAGAAGTGAATATCACCTCCATATTCACATGAAGCTCTTTCTTTGCTCCTGGCTTCATTATCCCCATATTGGATTTCAACGAACCTTCTTCCTCAATATTCAGTAAAGTCAATACAACCTTGTTGCTTCCCTCAAAAGCCAATGTTCCATCTTGATTGACTAAATTAGAGACGAGCACCTTTTTTTCATCAAACTGAAAGTTCAAGTTCAAATAATTATTCAATTCATTTGCTACAACACTCAATACATTGTGTATCATGATTCTTTTTTCTTATTGGCAATAGTAATTATGGAAGCTCTCACCAATCTCAAAAGATAAACACTAACCATTCCCGAAATGAAACCAACCAAATATAATTCAGTAAAAAACACACTCTCATCAAATGTAATTTGCTCACCCAAAGTCCTCAAGTCCAGCATCCACAAGAATATAAAACCTGAAGGGATTCCTATCATGAACGCCGCAATCAACCAAATGAATTCTCTTGCAAAAAACTGCTTCATTGCATACAACGTTTATCATATAAATTTGTAACGAAATATTTCAGTTCGTAAGGGTTTCCTTCCTCGCTCAAACCAAAATGCGAAGCAGTCTTCAGTTGCAAATGATATTCATTTACTCCTCCAACCCACCTTGCCTTGATTCTATTGAAAGGCCATCCATAATACGATTGATTGATTTTTATAGATCCATTTCTTGCGCCATAAGCGCAAACTGCATTGACATGAGCCAATACATACTTTCCTCTACCCTTCGGCCCGGAAGCCTTAGCCATAATTTCAAAAGCTGAATACTCGCTTAAGTCTGGAATAACCGTATGCCATTGACCGTCTGCTGGAATGGTGCCTTGAGCAAAATTTCCAATTAAGCTTTCAACTGACAATGCGCCTCTGATATCCATTTCTGACTTAGGGCTCATTGTTCCAACACCAATGTAATTATTGTCCCTAATAAACAAAGAAATTTTATCTGTATTCAGATTTCGAAGACCAAACCCCTTATTCTGATTTTTAGGATTCATAACAAAAGACCAATTAGCCTTCAAGTCTTTAATATTTTCATAAAAGCTAACTAATTTATCAGAGTCTCCAATCGTTGAAACTTGCAATCCATCGTCGGAAGACTTAGAAAAACCATCGTCAACTTTATTGACGCTTGAATCTATCAAATCAGAAAAATTGACTTCGGTTGGAATATTCCCTTTTCTGAAAAAAGATTTAAGTGTTTTTCTATTCAACAATGACATATCTAAATTTTAAATGAAATTTTACTTACTCCATCGTCTACTCCATCACCATTACCGATTTCCTCTTCTGAATCATCACCGCCGGAAACAATAAAATCAGCTCCAATCCTCATTTTATCCAAAGAAGACTTCTCAGGACTTATCAAGACTTCTTGATCTATTATCTCAACATCATGATCCAATGCAGATACTAATAGGCTTTCGGGATTTATTGCCCTAATTTCATTTGACATGCTTTCAACAGAATCAAATTTAATATAGCCATCACCATCTTTTACTAGATGTATAACAGATAGAGATGTTATATGTTTTATATATTTTCTACTATTAAGGAAGTTTATTATCGATTCAAATGATATTTTACGGTTTAATAGAATTTCAGCATGCTTGTCAAAAAACCATGGGGTTAAAAATGAAAATATTTCTCTTTTCATTTTACTCAAATAATAACCATTTCTTTGACTATCGTCAAATTTAACTTTAAATCTCAATTGAATCAGCTCATAAGAAGGGTTCTCTACCGACAAGTCTATGTTGTTTGCCTTATAGGCGATTATACTTTTACTGACGCTCTTAAGAAATAAATTGTCGAAAAATGGGAGATAATACTCGTCTGTAGTCGTATAAGGAACTAGTATCATTTTCAAAGAAGTCTTGGTATTATACCCAAAGACACATCTTACATTCTGAAAGCTATTTAAAATGTACGTTTTAAAATCGTATTTAGTAATCAAGCGATTTTTATGATGAAGCCTTTCGCTTAATCTTCTATAAAACTCTCCTTTAGCTTCTTTGAGTTTTCCTTCATAAGAAGGAAAAGGTTGAGAAACAGATGATATTTCTGGATAGGCATCTGCAAATTTTGTGATACTATCTTCAGAAATCGATGTTTTCCATTCGACTTCCTCATTATCATTATGCCAAACAGCGCTTAATCCCTGAGTTTTTAAAAGTTTGAACTTAGGAAAAACACCCTTGCCTCTTACTGAAAGCGAGATCCAATACAAGTCCGGAGGCATTAAGGTATTATTCATTGTCCAATCATCAGGCAGTCTTAATGCTATAACCCCAGAATTAAGAAATGAATTAGTAGTGTCCAATAGAAGCATATCTTTGCTGAAATGATGCCAAACATCATTTGCCAAATACGTCCATTGAAATGACAGCTCTCCATTGGTCACTTCATTATTATCTTGAAAAACCTCGAAGTAAAGATATAAGTGATTTGCCAATTCAGTATTTGTTAAACCTAAATTCAAGTATCCATCAGCCTTGAATTGAGGCATCATAAAAGGCTTGTTCAAACACTTCTTGTCATAAATCACCAGTTCCCCAAAGGGATAGATATGCTTAAATAAATTAGACTCATCCATAATCGACTTTTCATGAAGATTCTTTCTGAGTTCTATTTTTTCATAAGCTTGATAACTAACATTAAAACTTTTCAATGAAGGAATAAACGGCTGTTTAGGATACTTGATATCTTTTTGACTATTTGGCTTTCCAAAATTCAAAAAAGATGTCTTAGCCTGATTCATCGCAGACTCTGCATAAATATTTGAGAATACCTCCGAACCAAAACCATCATCGGGACTGGACAATTCAACTTTAAAATACCCTTTTTTAGTATCGGAAGAATACTCCTCGGCTTGCGCGAAGCTGTTTTCATCTTTGGATATAGGAAACTTATTCAAATCTACGCTATCCACACTCAGATGGCTATTAATATTCGCTCCTTCTCCTTCAAATATTTTAAACGTTTGCCTTTCGGAAAATGGAAAAAATTTATAATCATTTAGATATGAAATCGTGCATTGAAAAGAGTCATTATTAATGCCTATTTCATACTCTTTATAATGTTCTTCGAAGCCATTTTTAGGCAGATTTTGCCATTCCATTTCAAAAGATAAATCAGTCAAATTCTTGCAAACAAACTCTGGGTGTCCAAATAAGAAGTAACTGCCTTTTTTTGGAGTGGCTCCAAAAGGATAAAAAACTTGGCTGGTGTCAACCTTTCCTAATTCATTGTAAATATTTGGATTAGCCATATTCTCAACCTCGACCGCAATTTCAATGGCATCGACAATAAAGTCCTTGAACAAGGAATAAGAATATGAAATTTTATTTCTTCTTGCTAAAAATGAAATCTTTGGCGCCTTGCTTCCTTCCAAAGCGGTAATTGATGAAAATGAATAGTCCAATTCTACATATATGTCGAAGTATGTTTGCAACCAATCTTTAGGCGGAATTATCTTATATTTTTCTACTCTTTTCCAACCATTCTCAGTTGTTATCTTCAACTCCAAACTCTCGCTCATCATAGCGTCAAAGGAAGCATCCATGCCTATTTTCTCCGAATTGCTATAACTTTTCAACACCTCGACAAAAGACAAAAAGGAATCTTGATTGATAAAAAACCTAATATTTATCACTCTTCTTCCGGATGATAAATAAAGCACGCTGGAACAGAGTTCAAAGCCCACATCGCTTTCATCCATGCTTTTATATTGATCCAGCAAATCTATTTGATCTCTTCCAAATAACTCCAAAGGCTTTCCATTATATTCCAACTCATTAAAGTCATCCAATTGACTCGAATAAATTCCTGTGACAAATGAATAATGGTCGAGATTGGTATAATTAGGATTGCTAGCGACATTGGAAATACAAACCTTGCTGATTTGGATGTTATTTACATACACATCATGATCAAGCGAATAAAAAACATCTTCTCCTGATGGTGTGGAGCCTGCTTCTACAATAGAACCTTTGGTAAGCAACAATTCGCTTGAATCATCATTTAATTCTAAATAAAAATTCACCTTGTCAGGTATAGCCCCTATCCTATTCTGCTTAAGTATTTCTGAAAAAAAATAATCCAAATGACTTTCCGTAAATGAATTCAGTCTTTTTTGTATGGTCTGATAAGACTCTAAAAAAGCCACCAACAACGCAAAATCAGGGTTATGCGTTCTATTTTCGTAAAGCGACTCAAGCAACAAGCCATTGGAAAATACGAGCAATTGGTTTAAATGCTGATAAATATTATTGAAAATAATATTGAGCAAATTAAAAATATCCTTATAGCTCTCAAGGTGAACATACAAGCTTACTTCCTCTTCAAAGACCAAGTCCACATTATCCCCTTGAAAGAAAACATCATTGTAAGAATGTTTTATTCTGTAAATGTCAGCTTTCGTAAACTTCTCAGCTATTTTGATAAACTTCTTGAAATCATAATTTAGATTCTGTGTTATCAAATTATATAAATATTGATTCAATTCCTCCTCCATCGGATCTCCTACTTTCAATGATCCCACAAACCATTGATCCAATTGAAAAAATAAATTATCAATAAAGCCCAATACTTGAGTGATTACGTCGACTTGCTCTTTCACGAGGCTCGTGTAATCCAGCCTTTGACTTAAAACTTTCCACTCCTTTTCAACATCATTAAGCTTAATAGATACAATTCGAGATAAATCATATAACACATCATTTTCAAAGAAAAACCTCCAGTCTCCATCAACCTTATTCGATTTGTCATAGTATCTAACATACTTAGATACTTTCTCCAAATAAAGAATCAAATCATAGATTTTTCGATCATCAACTTTGAAACTATTCACATTCAACGGATGATTAGCCCCTTGATGCCTGAACAAGCCTCTTTCACTTTGAAACCAATTATTAGACTCTGTCATATGATTATGCTATATACCTATATGGCTTGTTCCTCCAACGAACAACGCCTATTCATAATCTAAATCAATATTTGTACCTTCTTTGAAATAAAATGGATAGACCAAATTTGTCCTGATATTTACTTTTCTTATCAAGTAATATAATTCGATTCTTATAATCCCTTCCAATTGACCTGAAGTATCTATTTCCACTTTTTCCAATGAAATTCTTGGCTCAAACTTTAGAATGGCGTCTTTGATCAAGTCATTCATAGAGTTGATCGTTCTACTATCTATAGTAGAAAACGACATGGCTTTTAGGTCGCAACCAAACTCTGGATTCATCAATCTTTCACCCGGGCTTGTCGATAAAATAATATGCAAGCTCTCGGCTATATCATTTTCTTCATTTACCATTCGAATACCGTGTCCTTTGCCAAATGAAGGAGGAAAAGACCAACCTCTTCCTAAAAATGAATTTTCATTTCCCATTTATCCGATAAAAACTGTAAAACTTCCTAATACAAGACTACCGCCATGAGAAGAGGGATCTCCTAATCGACAGGCTGGTTGATTTTGGATAAAAACCGTAAAAGATCCTAACAATATACTATCAGGTTGGCCAACACAAACAATCTGATTACCCAGAGTTGCTGCTGGCAATTTCTCGATTAATACAGTTGGACATCCCGGGCCAACAATAGGTCCTCCCACATGGGGGACAATAATCTCTACATTTGGACATGCGTGCATATCCGTCAATCTAGCTGCTGGAGGCATAATTATTTTTTTTATTAATAATGTTTATCACGATTAGTTTTTTATGGTTTTCTTAATCATCCTCCCTTGTATTCCCTCCAAAGGGAAAGAAAATGGTATAAAAAATCAATCGTGATAATGTCTAATTTATAAATACAAATGTTCCTTTCAGAGTCAAAATACTTGAAGAGGATACTTTCGCTTCCAAGCCTCCTTCAGCTTCAAAACTCAAATCAGCTTTGGCTGATACATTAAACCCCTTCAAACTGACTTCACCGATATCGGACTTGAGATCCACCCCTGCCATTCCAGCAGCCTCAAAATTGTTTTTCGCATCAACTTTAAAATCTTGATTTGCTGAAAACTCAACTCCGCTACTCCCCATTTTCATCGAATTTTGATTTGAATCTTCTAATGTGATTCCTTTGCTATTATCGCTGAGAACCAATTTATTACCACCAGGCGTTTCAAACGAAATCTCTTTACTCTCATCATCAAACAACATTTTCAATCCTTTGGGACTTTGAAACATTTTCTTGGCATTGCTTGATGATAATTTCTCTGGAGAAGAATTCTTTTTGCCATAAATAGAACCTACGATAATCGGAAACCTCGGATCTCCATTCTCAAAAGCCAAAACAACCTCATCGCCTTTTTCAGGAACAAAAAACAATCCAGCTCCGCTAGAAGCATAATCCTGACATAACCTAGCCCAAAGACCGTCTCCGCCGGCTTCAATCGATGGCACATCAACTAATAATCTTCCTTGGCTTTGAGGGTCGCCATCCAATTTATTAACTTTCCCTTTATGCACTCCATCTATTCTTGGCAAGGAAACAGCCCAATCTGAACCGTCCTTGAACACGGCTCCCAAATTAAAATCATCAAACTGCAAACCAATATAAATTTCGGTAAACCACTTTCCTGATTTCAAAAAATGTCTATAACCTGACACATAAGCAATGCCATTGAATTTCCCTCCAAAACCTTCTAATTGAACACCATCATTAACTCTTACCTCTGCGACTCCCAATGTCAAAATTTTTCCTCTTATCGAAGACATTCTTGAATAAGCTATAATCCCTGAAGCCCAAGCTTTAAGCTCCGAAGACTCTATAGGCAAAGAAGATGTTATTTCAAAAGGCTTTACTTTCACCGCGCTTGCCATAGTTTTAGCCGACACACTGCTTTGCCCACCCACTTTCAAATCCTTGGATGAGCCATCAACCGCTTTCAGACTTCCCGAATCCCATGCCGAAACTTTTACTTGATCCAATTGTCCTACTGCGTTTAACTCACAATCAAAGTCTAAGACATTCATCCCGTAATCCAAAGAAACAGCAGGCTTTTTCGAGACTTGCGGTTTAGCTACTTTTACTTTTGAATCCGGAGTTACTTGAATCACCAAACCATTGGCTCTCGCTCTATTTTTAAAAAAATCCCAATCGCAACTGTTATATTGAACCAAGTTTTCATGCTTTACATCCGTTGACTCCACGCTTGCTGTCACACCATGATCTTTAGCCAACGACGACATTACTTCACTGTCTTTTTTCCCTTTAAAAAACTGGCTTCTAACACTGCCTTTCATCGAAACCATCTCATGAGAGCATTCAATAATAAATTGGGACGCTACTTTACGACTGCCATACCTTTTGACCCGAACTTGCAACGAAGTAATAACCCCCTCAAAGACCTTTGTTTCTTCAGTATGATATCCAAAACTCAAACTAACTTTAGCTCCATGCTTGAAATCGCTCAATTCGCTATTCGGAAAAGTTCCTTTTTCCATATCTCCATCAAGCATGACAATTTTTGACACAGGAATTCTGTTAAGCCTATTCTCTACTTCCAAGGATACAATTTGAAATTTGTCATCCAATGTCTTGCCCCCTACACTAACAATTGCTGTTGCTAAATCTGAATTGCTGTCAACGAGTCCTACGCCCATGATTTATTTGTCTAAAGGTGGAAAAATCAATCTTTGGCCCGGCTGCATGTCAAAAATCGAGGACAATTTATTCAATTTTGCCACTGCCAAATAATATTTTGAACTGCCATAAATTTGCCTGCACAAAACGGGCAACTGATCGCCATCTTTCACTTCGATAATGTGAGTCAAATCCGGTGAGCTATTATTGTCATTAGAAGCTTTCTTAGCCGCATCAACAAACCCGTTCAAGCCCATCACCACTTTAGCTCTCACAGGCGATCCATCAGGAGCAAATGTCATATATGAAATCTTCATCTGGGCAAGGGTACCTGTGAAATTCAACTTTTTGCCCCAACGTATTTTCAAATAATTCGGCGTATGAATTTGACCATTCACCTCAGCTGTCAGCATTGTCAAATTCTGAATATCCGTATACACATCATCGCATCCCTCTACAACTCCCGTAGCGTCCACAATGAACTCAAAAGACATTCTTTCCGCGTATTCATTGGGCTTGACATCTGTTATGACTTTGCCTGTTGCCAATAAAGCAGGTTGTTGTCCTAATTGTTCATAACTGTGATGAATTTCTTTTGGATTGATCTGAAGCTCATATTTCTTGTCCGTTGTCCCGGAGAACTGCGGATTATCATAGGCTTCAATGGTTAGCTTCTCAAGTTTCGTTGCCGACTGCCCACTACTCGCCATAACACCTCCTTAAAAGTTTAGTTTACGAAGCTTTATCTCCAATCTCTCCAACACCTCCGCAATAATCTCTTCTCTTTGCTCTTCGGTCATTTCCCCAAAGCTATCGTTTGAGCTAGCATTAGTTGCATTGCTCTCAAACTTCGCTTGTATCACAAATTCATCAATCTTTACAGGCATATCAAATCTCTTTAAGTACAGTAAAAATATCTAAATTAATGCCAAACTAAATGCTCACTCCCTCCTTGCCATACTCCTTCTTGATTCCCATTAGAAGCGTGTTCAGCGTAACTTCATTCTTTTTATTCTTCACAGCCATTAGCGCGCAATACCTCAAGACATTGATAATTGCGCCACCTGCCAAATCATATTTCTGTGAGATTTCTCCTAAATCGACATCTTCCGCCAATTTCAAATTAGAGAAAGCATTTTCCCATAAACTCAAGCGCTGGGTAGGCGTCGGTTTGGCAAAATAAATCATCGACTGAAATCTACGTTGAAAAGCCGAGTCAATATTATCTTTTAAGTTTGTCGCCAAAATGATCACCCCGTCAAAGTCTTCTATCCTCTGAAGCAAATAAGCCACTTGCTGGTTTCCGTGTTGTTCATTGCTTGATGAAACATTTTGAGCTCTTTTTCCAAATAAAGCATCGGCTTCATCAAAGAAAAGGATCCATCGCTTATGCTCCGCGATGTCAAATATGCTTGATAGGTTTTTCTCTGTTTCTCCAATATACTTTGACACTACTTGAGAAAGGTCTATTCTATACACGTCTCTTTTCGCGTACTTTCCAATCAATGAAGCGGTCAAAGACTTACCTGTACCCGGAGGGCCGTAAAACAATATTCTGTAGCCTGGCTTAAGAAATTTTGAAAGTCCCCATTCATCCATGATCTTATCATTATTTTCCAACCACAGAATAATATTCTGCACTTCCATCGATACCGATTCTTCAAATACCAAATCCTCCCAATCGAGCTTAGTAGACAAGAGTTTTGCGGGAAACTTGCTCGTATACCTTGGCTTAAATGCCTTTCCATGGATCAAATAGCTAAGATATTCTTCCGTGATCTTAATTATACCGCTTATGAAAGTATCTTTTTGATCTTGATGCTCCAATGACAAAATATTATACTTTTTGAAAGGATGGTCCTCCTTAAAAAATGCCATCACTCGCACTCTCAAATTCAGATCATTTCCCGCGACCACGAACAATCCTGTTTCTCCAGTAGGCAGAAAGCCTCTGAAATTGTCTGAAACTGTGCCACCAAACTCAGTAAACTCCCTGTCATACAGCTTATTTTTTGTAAAAAAAACATCCAATAAATGGGGCATCATATAGGGAATCAAACCAAGAATAATGACTAGCCTTTCCGCTCTGCTAAAGGCAAAATTATTTATTACTCTTTCGTATACGGAATTTCCATACCTAATATCTGGAGCAGGTATATCATAAATACTTTTGTATTCGCATGTTTCTCCGAAATACAATTTCATCCTTACATCCAAGACTTTTCGGAACCATTGCATCTCAGCTTCCAATGCTGATATGTTTGAATTTATTTCCATATCACTTGAATAATTTTTTCCATCCAAGGCAAATCCACAATCGATACTACCCAAGGCAATTCGTCCAATAAATGATCAAACTCTGCTTTTGGAATCGTAAGTTGCCAAAATGTGTCGGCTTCCATCAATTCTCCATACCTGGAAATAAATGTATCCTGAACAACCGAAAACTCTGCCTTTTTCATGCTTTCCCAATTAGCAAGCATATCTTCTTGTACTCTATGCATATAATCCAATTCCTCGTCTTTTAGCTCAATTTCAAAGTCTAAATATTCGCTAAACTCCAAGCCTGCAAGCGCCTTGTTAAGAAGAAGGTAAGGTTCTCTTTTATTTACATTATTGTCTACAAAATACTGTAAAAGCCTAGCCATTCTTCTTTGCGAATTCTTATCGATAAATTTTTTCTTTTCTTCATCTAGAAAGCCCATTTCAAATGCCATCATTTTAAAATATGGCCACAAAATGATTAATCCAGCATTTGAAAGCTCAATAAATTCTTCTTTATGTGTAACATCTTCTTCATTATCTTGTTCGAGTTCATCAGAATTAAAAACTTCCAAGACTTCTTCCATCGCTTCCCGATCATTTTTATCAGTCTTTATAGCTTCATCTCTTTCCAGTATCTCAGATAATAAATCAAACACTCGCTTTGCTCCACTTTCCACACTACTATTTTCGCTCATTTTGAAGAATTCGCTTCTCTTTAAAAGCAATGCCTCTCTTTTAGTAATCGCTTTCTGAAGCATATTTGAAATAGGGTTGTTTGTCTTTTCTATTTTCGGAAGCAAGCGCAATAGTTTTGATTTGATATTTACTTGTTCCGTTTCAGCTATATTAATTTCATCAAACATCAAATAAAGCATAGTAAAAAGCTCAAGATTCTCATCA
The DNA here is from genome assembly GCF_036492635.1 of Aureibacter tunicatorum. Taxonomy (GTDB): domain Bacteria; phylum Bacteroidota; class Bacteroidia; order Cytophagales; family Cyclobacteriaceae; genus Aureibacter; species Aureibacter tunicatorum. The sequence goes on along the minus strand of NZ_AP025308.1, from coordinate 182,813 downwards.
GGCTTCACAAATAGTTTTGCTATCGAAAAAGCTAATCCTATACCTAGACTTGCTTTAATATCAATTTGCTTAGAAAACCACTCGACTAAGGCTATCTTAAATTTATCTTTGCTTATTTTTAACTCATGCTCCAGCTGTTTTTCAAAATCAACTGCATCTCTGGAAAACGGCAAAGGGGGCACTCCATTTTCCATGTAAAACATCAACGCTTCAATACTATCTATTAAAAGCAGAGGTTCCTCTTGAACACCTTCTACTCCTGATTTATCATTTTCAATATTGCTAACTGACTGAACAAATGGGTAAAGTTTTAAATTCGCTGATATATTTTCATAAAAGTAGTCTACCAAATGTTTCCACTTACTTGAAGTGATTTTATTCTTAAGCAATATAAAAAAGCGCGATAAAAAATTATCCAAGTCATTAACTACAAGCGCCAAATAAAACAAGTCCTTTTGATAAACTGAATAATTTACACTAAACTTTTCAAGTACATCTACCAATAAACTTATCAAGCCATACCACTCCGGTTTGATCGTCTGGAAGTATTCCTTGAATGAAACTAAAGAGAGGTTTTTAGAAAGATCAATTGAAAATTGCTCGCTTATTTTTTTATTTGATCTTAAAAAATGCCTAACATCATCATTTAATACCTCCTCTAATGAATAATTCGAATCATCCTTTCCAGATGTTTTTTCATATACAAAAACACTCAAAGGTATAAACTCACTATCTCCCAACTTGACAAAAGTAGATTGTGGCAAACTATAACTTTCCGTTACTCCATTTACCAATAAATGTCTTTCGCCGATAGTATCTTTTAACTCACTAACAGATAAGTTATTGACATTTAATATCAGTTCGTTGAGCAACTCAATAAATAAAACTTTCGACTCAACTGTTAAGAGTGATTTATTTATGACGAATTTATCACTAACTTCCAGTGTAACAGCGCTATTTATAAAATTATCAATCGCCCTCTTTAAGATACTTATCGGTTGCCTATTCAGTATAGCATTCCATTTATCTTTATCCTTTTTAGCTAGATTTCCGAGAGCTTGAATATCAATTCGATCCAACCGATTCACTAACAAAAAAAATTCCTTCTCAAGCAACTCCCAATCTTCTTCCTTTAAGATTCCCACAAGCCTCTCTTCAAATGGCTGGTCGTTATCTTGAGCATGATTAAATCCTTTCGCATTTATTATAAGGCCATGTTCTTCGCTTATTATCTCTAATATTTCTTGATTGAAATACGGATAGAAAAAGTATGCTTTAAGAGATTCAAGCATAAAAGCATGCTCACTATCTTCATGTATATTTTCTTTCTTCTCAATCCCAATACTTCCAAATACCTGCGAAACCAACTTCTTTAAGGTTTCTGTATTCGCAAATAATTGAATAGCCTCGAAAGCTTTTTTCTTTTGAACAGTACTCGATTGCTCAAGCCAATTTGTTCTCAATATATTTTTTGAACTTATTTTATGCCATAATGACAATAAGCTTTGCTCTTTTTCCTTTTCATAAAAATTTGTATCATTTACAAACTGCACGATTCTCTCTTTCTTCTGAGACTTAGGCAAGTGATTGAAAACTAGTGCGAACAAATCAGAAAATAGATCTTCTTTTTTATTCTCCTCGCTTTCATACTTTATTAAACTCGCCAAGTTCGCTCTATAATATGAGTCTCTCTCAAAAAACACCTCTGCCAAAAACAACGATAACAAAGGCAAATCAAACAAGGTCTGAAGTGTCTTCTTTTCCTTTTTTGAAAGATATCTGGAGAAAACCATAGAATCAAACAAAACATGTCGCTCAATCTTAGACATATCCCAAATACCAATTCTAAACGAAACGATACTTTCATTGCTCATTCGACCTAATTTCGAAAGAGCAAAATCAAACTTTCGCTCTTGAAAGAGAGAAACAACAGCATTCCTATTCAAAACAAACTCTGAGTATTCTCCCGTTAAATGCATAATACTCGGAGCTATGTCTTCTGTATTTTCCTTTCGTTTGATAAATCCTACAAAAGCCTTAAGCTTCCCTTTTCCATAATTACTCTGATAATCAATCCAATAATTCAATAGTTCACTTGCATCCAAGCGTCGCAATTGCTTGAAAAAATAAGCTTCAAAAAATATTTCTTCAAAGCGAAAAATTAAATCCTTTTTTAATTCAGGAATCACTCCTCCGACTTCTGTGAGCGTAAAGACCACACTTTGTAAATTGGGGATAAACAGCGTGACAAAATCTTGCACATTGATTTTATAATAAGCGATGATTGTTCTCAGCGTCTTCAAACCTTGAAGTGTTGCATTTAAATAAAACTCTGAGTATTGTTGCTCGGAAAGCTTCAGTTTCAATATCTCCGAAACTGAGTCAACCACTCCAAAAGAATTCTCAAATTCTTTCTTTAAATTCACTATAGAGGTAAAATCAGACGTCAATCCAATTTTTTTGAAAAAACTATTTAGCCATTTTTGAAAAAAGTCTTTAAACGATGCCTTTCCAGCATATGGCACATAATATTGATATACAAAGCGCAAAAAATTTCCGCTATTAAGCGCCTCTTCATCAATAATTGAGAATGTTTTTAAAGCCTTTGTTGCTTCCATAAAGCTCTCTTCAAGCTCTTCGGAATCAGTAAAAATATCTTTGAGAATAGAAGCAATTTGAAAATCATCTAAATAATCTAACAACTCAAATACTGTTTCAGGACTTTTTATCAGTACTTTATCCAAAACCTCTTTTAAATGTTCCTGATGAAAAAACTCTGTCAACTTGGTCTTTACAAAAATCAAATCTTTTGTCTTGGATAACTGAATGATCTCATCAGCTTGAGTCAAAAAAGAATTAGCGACATCATTTCCTGTTCTTTTGACAATTTCAAAATAATTAAAAAAGTCATCTCGTTTTTCAAGAAATAATGCCATGAATGGATTGTCAACTCCACTTTTATTTTCCAAAATTTTGATCAACACTTTTTCAAAATCTTGCTTCAGAAAACCTAAGCTGATTACTCTTCTTCTAAATCCTTCATGAAATTCTAGAAGAAATGTTTGAGTCAGCAATTCTTTGCCTTTTTTATTTTCATCGATAGACAAAGGCATGTAATCCATCACCTTATCGAAATAATAAAAACCGTCTGTGTTATGAAAGAAAGTTTTCAAAAGGGTCATCTGTTGTTCTGAATGAAAAGCCATTTGAATCAAATTTTGGCTTTTTGAACTTTGATAAAAAATCCTCCTTGCTTCATTCACTGCCAAATCATCTATTAAATATTCTGCAAAAGGTATCAATATCGATGAATCATTCAGCTTTAGGAAATATTCAATTTTATCATCTCCAGTTTTTAGCGCCCTCAGTTTTTTTAGCGAATTAGAAAGGCTGTTATCTTGAGCTATTGAAGTCAAAATACGCTCCACTGCCTTGTCTTTAAAAGTTGTTGTCAACCACTGTCTATAGGCTTCGAACGAATCACGGATTTCATGATTTTCGAAGAACCCAAGTAGGATAAAATGGAAAACACTCTGTACTAAGTCAAAATCTTCAGGTGTTTCTTCTTGAGCATAGGCAATCATTACTTTCCAACCTTGATCAATCGGAGCTAAAAGGTCTAAAGATTCAACCTTATGTTTTGAGTCAAGATCCTGACCTAATCTATCAAGATAAAAATCCCTTTTCGAATAATGCCAGCCGATCTGAGCAAATTTCAACAAATCTCCTGACAATATGGACTGAAAGAAAACTCCTTCCACAGACATGCCTCCGGGAATAAAACCTTTATCCAAATAATAACCAATTCCCGTCTCAAAGCCCATTCTTTTCAATGATCTCATGGAGTGCGACTCCAACAGGTATTTCTTAAAGTCCTGCTCATCATAAGATTTGGCAAAAAAATAGTCATCTTGAAATGAACGCCTCTCCTCTTCAGGCACATGCTCGATTAACAATTGAGTCCATCTATCAAACACATCCAAACTGAAAGACTTCAATGACTCATTAATTAGAAAATATTGCAACGTCAACCTTTCTCCTATTAACCCATAGCTTTGCTTGATCAAATTCATCTTATTAATCATATGATTAAATCGATCTTTCTCTTTGAGAAGGTGAAAATATACTTGCGCGAATTCATTAGATTCGACAAAAGCAGTAGTTAAAAGATCTTTTTTAAATAGTTTTAACCAACTGATCAACTGAATATTTAATACTGTTGGAAATCTTCTCAATATTTTGGACGAAGACAATGAATCTTGACGATTGATAGCAGTCTTAAGAAGAATAAGACTTTTTCGAATTTCTCCAGTATAATAAAAAGTAAAAGAAGCAATCCAACTCATCACAAACTCTTCGCCGGATGGTTTTCTGTTTTCCTGTTTCCAAGTTTCAAGAAAATAGCTCCATAATGAATTATAAAATTCTTTTTTGCTTAATCCTTCAAAAAGAGAGAATTCATCATAAAATTCCTTCCAATCAATTTCAATGTTAAAAATTTTATTTAATGCCTCTGCGGAATCATGTTGAATCATATACTCAGACAAAGCCTCCGAAATAATCTTTAATCTTTTATCATCAAAGTTTTCTCGATCAGATAATTTTCTTATTACATCATTATCAGTTGCTCTGGCTTCTGCTATGAACTTTTCAAAACTTGTTTCTTCGCCTTTTAAAATACTTTGATTCGAAAGCCTATCGATTAACTGGCCGGCAAGTCTTTTCTTCAAAACTTTTTCATCCGCTTCAGAACCCTGATTTTCACTGTTAGAGCCACTTGGAAATAGATCAAGTAATTTATCCATATCCTTTTTATGAGAACCGGACACTTCTACAGAAAGCTCTTGCAAAGCAACTCTAAATTCTTCCGCTTTCAAGGGCTCTTGCAATGACTTGATATTACGATCAATGATTTTAGCTTGGACTACTGGCGATACAAATTGAAAATTTTGATTAAACTTTCTTAATTGAGGAAAAATATCGTTTCCTGTCCAAATCACACTTGAGTATGCTTTCCAAAATTTTAAATAATTGCTTTCAACAATTTTTTTCGAAGAAGCTTGGCCTCTGAAAATTTCATGCGCTAAACTCTTTGATAAATCAACAGACTGAAACTGATCAAACGATTCTCCAAGAACTTTATACTTGATCAAAAAATCTTGAATAGCATTTGCCTTGCCCTCACTAATAAAATCAAATAACCACTCTCTTTCCAACTCATTCAATGTAGAAAAATAATTGCCTTCCAAAGCTGAAAATATTAACCTCTTTAATAATGAGACGGGTAGGCTATTTTTAAAAAATGTTAATCCGCTAATCAAGGAAATACTACTTTCGAAATAGTCGATATCGGAGACATCACATAAAAAAACCATTGAAATTAACTCTCTAGCATGCGCTTCACTAATATCTTCAATATATCGGCTTACAGCTAATCTTGCATTCAGATAATCGCTTTTATCAATATAACTATGAAGCTCTTTATTCCTTATAATACTCGATAGCTGAGATATATTTTGACCCTTTGAAGCAATTTTTTTGCTAAGCAATTCTATAAAGTCATTAGTTTTGGAGTCTTTTTCCGACTCTTTTTCAGGTTTTGCTAATATGCTAGCATCAGCACTTTCGCTCATTACCTCTTCAACTAGTTTTTCTTGATTAAACTCATCAGCATTCCTTAACTTACTCAGCTCTCTTTCAATCCACTTTTGAACAACTTCGCTATTAATCGTTGCCCTCGCTGAACCTTTAATAAAATGAAACAAGGATTTGCGAACATCATAACCACCGGACAGTGTTGTTAACACTCCAGTGCCTTTAATATATTGATATTCTTGACTTTCAAACCCACTTAGTCTCTTTAATAGTTTTAATTCTTGCTGTTCTTTTGTTATGTACAAGTCAAAGAACTTTCTTTCAACTTCATTCCAAAGCCATCTTGATATCAACTCATTATTACTAATTGGCAAACGTTCTAGTATTCTTTCAAATAAAGTGAAATCATTAGAAGAAGTTGCTCTTTGAAGTTCAAATAGCGAAGTATAAACTTTTGCTGATGTCTTCAACGAAACCACTTTAGGCAAATACTCTTCAAAAATTTCTGAATAAATCGGACGCTGTCCAGTGTTAAATGAACTAAATAGTGATTTTGAAAAAATCTCTTGTTCAAACTTTAAAAGCGACTCCTTCGAGTACTCGACTTCTTCATATTCATGAACCTTTAGAAGGTTTTGACTTAAATGCTTCAATGGCAAATTTATAGATTTTTGTAATCTTTGCTGAAGCTTCGAATTTTTCAATTCCATCAATTGTGCAACTGCCCATTGCGGTTGCTCTTTAACGATAGGTATTTGCTTCAAAAGGTCCAAAATATCAGAATCTACTTCATCAAGCAAGCTTGTCAACGCAGAGGAAGAATAAGAATGGCGTAATAAGTAATTTTCCAAATGTTTTTTAAGAAGCTCTCTCCTGTCTTGACTTTCCAATAAAGTCATTAGTCTCTTCACTTCTTCTTTCCATTGAGCATCTTTTAATGTCTTTGCTTTAATTATAATTTCATTAAAATATTCCCTTTTCTCCTTGTCAATACTAGAAATATTAGAGTCTAGCCATTCATCAATTTCTTTAATCTGAAAGACAAGCAAGCTTCGCTCGAAAGCAAACTCAATAAAGTATTGAAAGTCAACATTTAAGTAATCAAAAGCATTTTCGATTCTTTGTATTACAACAGCTTCCTCGCTTTTTATATTTAATATTTGGAAATACGCATGTGCAAATTTTTTATTTTGCAATGCAATTTTAATCTCTGTAAAAGTTACATTTTTATAAAGCCTCCTAGCGAAATCAAGCCTATTTTTAACACTCACAACCTTTATAATTTGAGTTGCGCCATGAATATCTCCAGAAATTAAAGAGTCCTTAAATGGTTTAAAATTAAATTCCTGAACATAATTCGAAATGATCTCATTTTCTGTTAATAGTCGAGGTAAAAGTTTATCTTCGGCAATCAAATTCTTCTCTTCCATAGACCTAATAAACCATTCTTTGAAATATTCTTTTATGAGCTGTATGGAAGCCTTTGACAATTCTTTTTCATCTTTCATTTCTGAGAATAATTGTTGAAAAAGACTCAAAGAATGCCCGGAATACTTTAAAGCCAAACGCAAATCTTCAACATTGGACTTGCCTTCGATCAAAGTTAAGTAATAATCAGAAAGCGATGAGTTTATCGTATGTTTTACAAATTCTTCCAAATCCTGAGACATCGCACTCATAACTAATAAATCACCTGCCCTAAATCCTTCCGGCAATACCTCATCATTCAAAAACTTTGAGATAGCCAAAGATGAAACTAAAGGATTTTCCACCCTCTCTACTTCTTCAAACTCTACAAACTCTGGCTCTTCTCTTAATTCAGGAACTTGTTGAAACAATCGATCTTGCCAATATTCAAATTCGTGAGCTAAATCCTCTGTCTTTTCAAAGCTTGGTTTTCGATAAAAAATAGAGTGATCAAAACCTTTTAGCAAATGCTTGCGCCTAACTTTATTCAAATTTTCAATTTTGATAACCAAACTTTGCTCAAATCCCATGGCTTGAAAAAATGCCTCTTCAAGTTCATGTTTTTCGACAACAGTATAAATTGAAAACTTAAAAGCGTCTTTATCAAAAAGCTTTTTTCTACTTTGTTTTTTTAAACTGCTTAGTACTCTAATGAAGCTTTGCGTCTCACTTGCTTTCCATAATAATACGCGATCAAAATCCTGTTGAAATTCATAAAATATTTTTGCTTTTCCCTGCCACTCAGATAGTGTTTCGCTTTTTTCAAATACAATCAGCTCTTGATTTATTTTTCTTGCCTCTTGATATACATAGTCTCTAAATACTCGTTCAAAAATTTCCTCATATTTTTTTTCATTTGAATAAAACTCTATTAAAAAATTGCTTAACAAAGCCCTTAAATAAATGAATATGCGATTTGAAGAGCCTGAAGATTGATCATCAATAAAATTCAATACATCAATCATTTCGTTTAACTCACTAAAAGTTCTTTCCAACGCTTTTTCAATCCAATTAATTGGCAGACGTCTCGTCAAGTACTCTCTAAGTCTTTTCCTCTCCAATGGCGTTTTAAAATAAGCTATGAACTTAATAAAGTCATGTTTGAAAATGACTGCCTTTATCCCTGTATCCAAGTCATAAAAGGTCTCATTATTCTCCTTCAAAAAATTCATCACCATAAATGACATAAAAGTCACAGGATCAACTACAAATTCTCTCTCATCACTAATAACGTTATTACTTAAATCACTAGTTAGTACTTCCCAGTAAGAACTACTATCTAAACCGCTTTCATCCAAAATACTCGTCAAGGAATCAATTATCGAATCAGGTTGATTACTATTCCGACGAACAGCTCGTTGATAAAGCTTTCTTCTTATGTTTTCAGCAGATTTGTAATCCCATAACTGAACATAATCCAGATACTCATCTATCCGATTAATAACTTTCGAAGAATTATCATTTAAATTTGACATTAAAGCTTTCTTAATATCTTCCTCTGAAGTAAATCCAATTATTTGGTCCATCAGGAATTCATTGCCAACGCCTTTCAAATGAGATAAAAAATCAGCATATAAGTTTTTTGAAACTAATAATTTCGATAGCTTTTCTTGATAAGAAATTTCATCTTGTTCGTCATTATCAAATGCATCAATATTTCTTAATTGGAAAAATTCATTAGCGAACTCTTTAATACCCTTGCGATTCGTTTCTTTATCTTCATTTTTAATTAATACATCATTATCTTGATCGAGCTCATCCATATACGATTTAATGCTCTCAACCATTTGTTTTTCAGACTGTATATTGTCTTGAGACAACATATAGAATACTTTTTTAAATAAATCGATATTGTCCTCATGCAAACGGGCGATATCATGGCTTTGCGATTCAAATAAGAAATCACCCAGAACTCTCTTTTCCCTCAATAAGAACCTATAGAGCTTAAGCCTATTCGCATAACTCAATGACTCGTAGAGATTAGTCAATAACAAGCCTGCGTTTTCTTGATCCAAAATCAATTTTATAAAGTCAAAAGCTTTACCTCTTTCCAAAAAATCCCCAAAATCTTTTTCAAGCTTTGAGTATTTGACAATTCCTGCACTAGAGAGCTTTTCAAGAAACTCATCTACGTCAAAACTTACACTTTCGTATTTCTTCGCTTGTTCCAACGTCCTTTTTTTCTCCCTTTCAGGAGTAGAACTGTATTTAAAAAAAATCGAAAAATCTATACTGCCGTCTTTGTCACTCGTTCGCAAAACTTGAATAAGATCAATCAAAGGCACCATTAATTTTACAGAAATTCTCTCTAATATGCTTTCATACCTCTTCTTGACCATTAATGTCGTCAATGAAACATTTGTTGCAAAATCAATCAATTCCAGATCAATGACTTCCATTAAATCAGCCTGATCAAAAATGGTATTATGAAACAAAAGCTTCAGCTTTGACAAATTTTTGAAATAAGTATAAAATGAGTTTCTTCTCGCTTCCTGTTCAAGGCTATCTTCAAGATTTATATCACCTTGAACTCTAAGCAATTTCAACAATCTCTTTCGGGCATCCTCACGCAATACTTCTGATCTAAAATAACGCGCTAAATCAACTCCTCCTATTAAATTCAAACTCCTAAAAAGCTCTGGAATCATGTTAAAGCCATTCAAATCATTCCATGAAGGCAAGAATCCAGTTTTCAAATAATGAATTAGCAAGTCTTCATCGGTATAAATAATCTTATACCCTGCCTTTACATATCGTGAACTTTTTCTATGTACTCTTTGAATTACTTGTTCTTCGGAAAGCGAGGTCGCGTTTAGCAATCTAACAACCTCGAACCTGTTGATTTTAAATTCTTTTGATAGAAAGTTCGCGAAAAGATTATTAAAAAAACTTCTATTAATATCTCTATCCGATTTCAATAAGAACACATGAGTCAAATAATACAACTTGCTTTCAATGTCACCCCGCGATGACGCCTCTTGAAAATTTTCAGACAATGCCTCTATCGCACCTAAGATGTTCAAACTTTTCAGACGTCTAAACTGCTCTGGAGATTGCTTCTTCCAATAGGCTAAATAGTCTTCTTTTTCTATTACCGCAGATACTCTTTGATGCTGAGATTTATTAAAGTCCTGTGTATTGAAGCCGTTCATTAAAAGTTGCTTATCATCCAGCAACAATTTAATTTCATCAACTCTTGAGATGACCCCCGTCTTAAGGTAATGCTCTATTCTCTCCTGACGACTAATCTCTTCTACCTCTTTCAGCTCCTCCAAATTTGGGATCTTCTGTTCCACGAGCTCATCCACTAATTCCTTAAGTGCCTTTTCAAACACTTGTACCAACTGATCCTGGGATGAGGTAATCGACAAATTTCCCAAGTCCAAAGTCAGACGACCGATTTCAACATTTGCATCCCCAAATTTCTCCGTCAATACTTTGTCAACGATTGGCTTCATTTGATGATCAAAAGTCATTTTAAACTCTCTCATCAATTGATCTCTACTACCAATAATTGAAGGGTCTAAATCTAAGACAACCTTTTGGGTCAATATGCGATGATGTTGTTTCATAATAATAACCCATCTTAATGCTAAAATACGATTGATTAATTTACATGCTAACTCTTCCCAGTATCCGGAGTGGAGCTTTTCATTAACAAATCTGCAACTTGATAAGAAGCGTCATCAAGCTCAAAATAATCGCTTTCTTCCGCCAATAATTTCGACCACGCTTTATACGCTTGTTCAAATTCAAGCATTTGAGAATAATTCAGCGAGACAAAATGAATCTTCAAATACGCTGGAGCAACTTTGCTTACCACATTTTTAAAAGTATCGACAAACTCTTTGTTCTGAAACCTTGATGTCCAATCGGGATAAACAATACTCATGCTATTTGAGAAAAAACTATCAGAAACACTTTTCAGAGGAGAGTATTCGGCTTTATATTCTATTCTTGAATTAAAGATATGTTCATTTTGTTGAATTTCTCTTAAATACTGCGTGAGATTCATCACATCGTCTTGAGCTTCCTCCTTAGTGTTATACTGTCTGGAAACCACTGCCAAATTTTCGCCAATAATATCATCAAACACAAACAATGTATATTTTTCTATATCATCTTCAACAACAACTTTTTCGACTCTAAAATTAAATGCATCAATCATCAAAGAGAGCATTCTCATTACTTTCTCTTTCTGCTCTTCAAAAGAATCCGCTTTCACACTCTCTATCAGTTTTTGACTTTGGTGATCCAATATATTGATATGATAAATATCTCCAGACTTTGGCCTAAACAATAAATGTTCAAGAACATGAAAGTTGTCGCAATATGAGTTTTGACTAACAATTGTTTCCACCACTTTATCTACAATTCTGGAACATTCCGTTTTACTATACCCTTCGTAAATAATCTGCGATTCATTGCCAAAATTAAAATATACCAAATACTTGTCGTGGCCATCGGGATCTTGGCTTTTCACTATTCTAAAACTCTCTTTTGTCTCTCCGTAATGAAAAACTTTTTTCAAAAAATCTTTCTGATTGCATAAAATTTCGACTCCTTTGTCTTCAACTACACCTGATGGCTTTGCATCTATAATTTCCTTTTCTACCTCCTGAGCTTCATCCGTGAGCTCTTCTTGCTTATCTTCCTCTTCCTTGTGCACTTCAAAACTAAACTTATGAATAAGCCTGTTTTTAAAGTCCATAGACAAAAGCATCGCAACTTTTTTCTTAAAGACACAAACATTCTCACTATCCCAAACATCTTCCAAATAATTGGAGCCTTTAGCCCTATCCCTGGTAAACTCAAGAATATTCTGAAGCCAATACTCTTTCATCGTAATCAACTTGTCTTGAGACAAATAAAGTTTATTCGGAATATATTCGCTTAGTTCTTCCCCAAATCTTGACAATAAATGGTCTAAAACAGCATTTCTACGTTGATAATATTCTTTCTTCGGATTTGCTAATTCTTGCAAAATATGCTCTAGCTGAGCACTTTCAACACTTAAAATCGAGGCTAATTCCGGAATATCAAATGGCAATTGGGTAAAGTAGGAAAATGGTTTTTGAGGCTTTGCTGAAAAGATATTCTTAATATTCGCTAATTGAGATAAATGTCCAGACAAAATCACCTCAAACAAGAACAAATAAGCCTTCAGTTGCCTTGCTCTTGCATGTTCCTCAGGATTAGCATTAGCCTTGACACCAAATTCTCCAATTTGATAAATACCAGGGAAACTCCTTTGTATAGATGTGTATTTTGATATTTGACTTAAATCAAAACCATCTATATCGCCCTTTTGATATTTCTTATACGAGAACCTCTTGCTCTTCTTCGCCTTTAATAGTTGATATACATGATTTACCTCTTCAAAATCCAGATAATGAGTTATTCCATTGATCATCACTTGGACTCTTTTCAAAGATTTTTCGATATCAAAACATGGGAAACAGTCCTCAGGAATATCCACCAAATCTCTGGCTACTTCAAAGTCATTTATTATCACTTCAAAATCTTCGCATATAACAATATCATTTTCTCTAGCGATGATTTCCTTAAAGCGATAAGTGTTAAAATAAGACATTTTAGGCTTTAAATCCTCGTCTTTGATAAAACCAGTAACTGGTTTGGGACCATCATATTGATCTTTTTCAGAGAAGTCTTCTACCGTATGAAACTCTATCGAAGGGTTTAAAAATTGATCTATTTCATAAAAGATCCTTCCTATGACCATTTCAGGATTACTACCTCGCAACAAATCTACTTTACAACTCAAAAAAACAGGATATTTTTTTAAAACCGAAAAGTCTCCTAGATCTTCGCATACATTCCTATTATTAAGATATGTATCACGCATTCTTGTAAGTATCGTAGGGTAATTGTCCTCAAAAATGCTTGGTTCAAACTGAACCTTGAAATTGATTATCCCTGCAATTGCTTCAGAGTTCGCAGATCTCTCTACCCAGATATTTCCTATTTCGTAAAATCTATCTATGAAGAATTTTCGGTAATCATTATCAGTAACAGGCGCGGTTGTCAATATATCCAGGGGATCGTAAATGGCATTTTCTCTCAATACCTCTTCCCTAGTTTTATTTTTTTCACCAGCCAACAATTGATCAACAGAAAAGTCTGACCTATACCCAAGATCCGTCAAAGCCAACATAAGTTGCTCCAAAATCGTAACCCCCGGATCATGAAAGTTATAATCCGTCCAATTATCTCCTGATAATCTTTGACAAATTTCGATAGCTCTTTTCATCAATAGATTGAAATCCATTGACTCATCGTATGAAATATCCTTAGGTATAGAAATGGAATCTTCGTTATTAATCATTTACGGAATGTCAATTGGTAACACTATAAATGATTGAAAATCAATTTCCCTGCCTATTTTTCCATATCTTCAATGATGGATTTATAATATTCGATTTGCTTATGCGCTTTAGCCAGATCTTTCTCTTGCTTTTGAGCTTTTTGCTCAGCAACATCTAACTGAGCTTTTGTTTTGTTAAATTTCTTTTGCCACCTGCTATTGCTTTCAGCGACTTTCTCGTCTATATCTTTTTTAACCAATCCAGCCTCTGCTCTTTTCGCTTTCTTGGTCTCCATTGAAGCTTGAATTTGAAGCAATCTTGAGTTCAACTGTTTTATTTTTGCAACTAAGGCTAAAACAATTATAAAAAGCACTACAATGATTACTAATGAGTATTCATCCAAAAGCATTAAAAAATCTGTCAGCATCAACTTTCATTTATAATTTCAAATATTTCCTCAAGCTCATTGCCATCCTCGTCGACTACAAACAACTTATGACTTCCTTTTCCAATATTTACTTCCAATTGATGAAATTCCGAAGTTACTCCCATATATATTCCATCAACATACCAAAATATTCGTTTTTTGGGATTTCGATGAGCTAACTCAAAAATAACCGCGCTTTTCTTCAAATCCATATCTGTAGGAATAAATATTTTCGCCCTTGCTTTAGGGTATATCAATTCCATCACAGATTCATTGCTCAAATAACAATCAAGCATCATAGGTGGCAACACTTTATAATGAGGCGTTTTCTTTCCATAATACCAGCCTTGCACAGGCGGCAATATAAAATAGTTCTTACTTACCATCTGATGTACAGGATAACAATTTGAGTTAACTCTGAATTGCATATTTTTATCAAGCATCACCTCTTTATGATAAGGACACTTCTTTTGATACATCGAGTGTTTGGGAAATGCTTGTTCTACTTGTTTGGGACAATCAACCGATGCCAACATTCCGCTTATAGAACAGACCTTTCGATGTACTATATCACCAACGGGCTTTGCAAAGTCCTTATTCTTTGGCAAAACGGAAAAAATGTCTAACATCACTGGCGCTGCTGTTTTCACTCCGACCAATCCAGATCGACCTTCGCCATCAGCATTGCCAACCCAAACTCCAACTAAATACTTGCCCGTAACGCCTATCGACCAAGCGTCTCTAAAGCCCATGCTTGTCCCCGTCTTCCAATAAATATTTTTCGATGACTCAAACCTTTGCCAATCTCCCAATTCAGTAGGTCTTTTAACTTGCTTCAATGACTGCAATGTCAACCAAATTGACGAAGCTCTAAATAACCCATTGTCAGAGACTTTTCTGTCATAGCTTTTATCTACATATGAATTTGGATGAAAATCATCTTTGGAATACCTTCCCTTGTCATTCCATCTAAAATAATTATTCAAACTTCTCGCGAATGAGGCATATACACTGCTTATTTCCCATAATGTTGTCTCAGCGCCTCCTAAAATCAAAGACAATCCATAATGGGAAGGCGCATTTGTCAAAGTATTCATCCCCATTTTTTTCAAATGAAAATGAAACTTCTCATAACCGAAATCTTTCAATTCTTTGACAAAAGGCATATTCAATGATCGGTACAATGCTTCATCTAAGGGGACAACACCATCATACTGCTTTGAAAAGTTCTTAGGTGCAAATCCATTTAAAATCATGGGAACATCATCAACGATTTCTTTAGGAGACCTCATGCCTTCATCTATCATCATTGCGTATAAAAAAGGCTTGAGCAAACTCCCTGTGCTTCTTTTCGATGTAATAATATCGACCTGCTCGCCATGTTTTTCGCCAGCGTCAGTATTTCCCACATAAGCGAGCACACTTCCTTTGTCAATATCTAGCACAATCGCCGCCGCATTATGAATTTGCTGGCCCTGCATCCACTCCGAATGTCTGTTCAACAGCTCATTGACTTTTAGTTGAAGAGAAAAATCCAAAGTAGTTTTCACAACTTTTTGAGCATGTCCTTCCTTTTTGGCCCTATTCAATAAATGTAAAGCATGTTGCTCTAAACGTCTGGGTTTGGCTGGAGGATTTTCCATCACGCTTAAGTCATAAGTTTCCAGATCAATTACATCGCTTTCTAATAACTTCTTAAGCAAACGATTCCTTTTCAATTTCAATTCCCCATCATTTCTTCCAGGGTAAATTAAACTCGGAGCATTAGGCAGCACTGCAAGTGCCGCGTTTTCAGCCCAAGACAAGTCGTATTGGGATCGCCCGAAATACCTCCAAGAAGCTGCTTCTATCCCAACCACATTTCCACCAAAAGGAGCTCGAGAAGCATACATATTCAAAATGTCCCTTTTCGAATAAAAACACTCCAGTTTCACAGCTATTATTATTTCTTTGAGTTTTTGAAAAATGGTTCTTGTCGCATGTTCGCAAGACATTCTAGCCAGTTGCATGGTAATAGTGCTTCCCCCGCTTACAATTCTGCCGGAAGAAATATTATCAATAGCCGCTCTTGCAATTGATATTGGATTAATCCCAAAGTGATAAAAAAAATACTCGTCCTCAAACAGCAATAAAGCCTTTTCATATTTTACACTTAGGCTATCCGTTTCGGGAAATCTCCATTGCTCATCCTGAGCAATACTAGCCCCAAGCATTTTTCCATCTTGGCTTTGCAATACCGTGCTATAAGGCTTGTTAAATAATGTATCTGGAATCTGTATTTGAAAATTTATCAATAAAATCAGTCCAAACAGAAGATAAAAAAAATGAACTCGTTTCTTGCTCATCATGAAACAGTATAAGACTTCAACACATTCAAAGCATTTCTTAAAAGCTCAAAATTAGTGGAATCCAATTCCTGACTCATTTTATCTTCATACTCTTGAACTATTTCCTCAAATGATTTTCTTGCAATACCTCGATAATCCAACATCTCATTTCTAGCAAATTTTTTAAAAAACTTGTCCGCATCATCGCTCAAGCTTAAGCCCAACTCTTGTTGCGAGTAATTTCTATAAATCAATCTTTTTCCTAATTCCAAAATATTAGGATTAGACACATTCGCCAATACATCTCGTTTTTCTTCGCAGGTATCAGCAAAATGAAAAGATCGACATATATTCTTATCTGCAGCCGACCAAAAACCATCCATATACAATCTTGTATCTATATCAGCTTCTTCCACTACTGGATAAGTATAGTTTTGCCAATACTCTTTAAGCTGATGAAATTCATTAGAATTATCAACAAGCCAAACAGCATTGCGAGCTATCAACTGTAGTCTCTCAGCATCATAATGTTCCTGCGTTCTTTTAGCATATGGGACTATAAAGCCTGGTTCTCCCCATTTTTTCCTAATAATCAGCTGAGAGGAAAACAACTCTTCCTCAGATAAAGAAGCAAAATCAAGCCTATCAAGAGCCAACATCAAGCCTTGTTGAAAAGAATTCTCACCCAAGTAAGTAACAGGCGTTTGATAGCCTAAAGCACTTCCCCTTCTTAAGTCAAGGTATAAAGCAATTTGAATACCTAAATGATCTTTCCAAAATGAATTGGTGCGTTCCTTATCCGTTTTTTTATCATAATTAGCCAGACAGTACTTCCATAAACTATCATCTGATTTCATTCTTTCCGCCAAAGCAACAGTCGCCTTGACATCCACCAATGCATCATGAGCCATTCCTGTAGCAAATTGATTCAATTCACTGATTTTCTCCAACTTCATAGAATACTTGCCTTCGTTATCTTGCGGCCATTTTATAAAATCCTTTCTATATAAAAAATAGAAAATCAACATATAAAGTATATCAGCTCTAGAGCAATTATCACGAAACTGATGACTATACATATCCAGCAAATTTCTATAAAAATTAAATCTGATAAACTCGTCATCAAAACCCAATGTATTATAACCTATACTAATGGTACCCGGCTTGTTGAATAGTTTATGAATTTCTCTTACGGCTTCATATTCTGTGTATTCACCTTCATAATCTTTCAAATCCAATTTTGTCACTAAAATAGCCTCGGGATTAGGCCGGATGTCTTTTCTTAAAGCGACTGTAATATCATGTTGCTCCAATACCATGAAATCCATATCAGTCCTTATAGCAGCAAATTGAACAATCTGATCAAACGAATGGCTCAGACCTGTAGTCTCAATATCATAAAATAAAAATGTTCTCATCCCAATACTCTAATTCCAGTGACAAAAGTGATACGGTTCCAAAGTTATCACATTTAAACTATTGATAAAATTGACAAGCGTAATTCAAAAAAACTATTTCAAAAAAACACCAAAAAGCTCAAACATTTAGCGAATAGTTGCTTTAGCATTACTCAAAACACACTTTAAAAATTAATATTCAATTATTA
The DNA here is from genome assembly GCF_036492635.1 of Aureibacter tunicatorum. Taxonomy (GTDB): domain Bacteria; phylum Bacteroidota; class Bacteroidia; order Cytophagales; family Cyclobacteriaceae; genus Aureibacter; species Aureibacter tunicatorum. Next base: position 165,065 of record NZ_AP025308.1, on the reverse strand, counting down.
TAAATTCATGCAACACATCACAAAGATCTCTGTTAGTATAATGAAATACAGGCGAATCAGGGAATAATGTGGGAGTGAACTGAAGCTGGCGCCAGAGGCGGAATTGTTTTGATACATTTTCATTCCGCCTCTACTTTTCTCTTTTAGAAATCCGTACATGGCAATTTTTCGTAGACATATATCGTGATGCTACTTTACGTACAATTTTTTTAATCTCTTCAATAAGTATTATGGAAAAAAATATTGCGGCTCCTTCTATATCCAACAGAGAAAGATATCTTCAAATCATAAAACTAATGGTAAAATATGGATTTGAAGATCTAGTGGCCAACTCCTCCTTCAGAAGCGTGTTGGAAAAAAATGCTTTCAAAGCTAAGAGTCGTAATTTTTTAGAATTCAACAGGTACGAACGCATTAGAATGCTTCTGGAAGAAATGGGGTCAACTTTCGTCAAGATGGGACAAATTCTCAGCAATAGAGCGGATATTTTACCTATTGAATTAATCACTGAACTGGAAAAACTTCAAGATCAAGTAAAGCCAATTGATATTGATCCAATTGAAACAATATCAAAAAGTCTAGGCTTCCATATAAATGAAGTGCTTGAAAGCTTTGATGAAACCCCATTGGCTGCCGCTTCAATTTCACAGGTGTATACAGCTCGATTGGCAACTGGAGAAAAAGTTATTTTCAAAGTATTAAGACCTGGAATTGAGCCAATCATTAAATCAGATATATCCGTATTAAGAGATTTATTAAAACTTGTCAAGCTTAACTTTCCGCAAATCGAGAAATACAAGCCCGACGAAATGATTAATTCTTTCGAAAGAAGCATTCTCCGAGAATTAAACTATAGCCTAGAAAAAAATAATATTTCTAGATTTGCAAAACAATTCGAATCCAACAAAAATATTTACACGCCAAAAGTTTACGATAAATACTCCAACAGAAATGTTTTATGCATGGAATTCATTGATGGCATTAAAATCAATGATAGCCAAAAGCTAGAGGAAATGAAAATTGATCCTGTTCAATTAAGCAAGAACCTCTTCCATAATTATATGGATCAAATCTTCATTCACGGATTTTTTCACTCCGATCCGCATCCCGGAAATTTATTTATTATCGACAAGGACAAAATATGCTTCATTGATTATGGCATGATGGGGTTTCTCTTAGAGGAAGATCAAAATAATTTGATTGAACTCATATTCCATTTTCTTAATAAAAACCCTAAGAAAATCGTTTCATCTATAGAAAAACTGGCTGTCAAAGTAAGTATCAAGGACCCGAAGCATTTTGAATACGAAATAGCGCAAATCCTTTATGATATGAATAGTTCCGTCAGTGAAATTGATGGACAATATCTAAGTGAAGAGTTCATAAAAATTCTTTATAAAAATTCCATCCAGTTACCTCCTTACGCTTACCATTTGGCTAGATCATTAAGTATTATCCTAGGCATTGCTTTGGAACTCTACCCTGACTTCAACCCAACAGTTCATTTAAAGCCGATGGCCAAGAAAATTCTTTTTAAAAAATATAATTCCGGTTTTCTGATGAATCAAACTCTCCAAATGGGAATGGAAATGTTTTCCACCATGAGCTCCTTTCCTGGCGATATGAAGAAGATCATTGCCAAAGCTTCCAAAGGGGAGTTTAGAATGGAATTAGAACACAAAGGCCTTTCAAAACTTCAAGATCGATTTGAAAAAGTTGCCAACAGAATCATAATATCCATCATTCTTGCATCTACGATCATCGGCTCTTCGCTAGTCATGCATGCTAATATTCCTCCTTATATTGGATCTGTTTCAATCATAGGGATTTCAGGATTTGCCTTTAGCGCATTACTAGGATTATTATTAATTGTTTCCATAATAAAAAATAAAATGTTCTAATATTATTTTTGAAAATATGTACAATAGATTCAATAAAATAATAAATTTGTTTCATCATTTAACTAAAACGCTAAGTAATGAAACAAATTTTACTTTTAACTTTCCTCCTATTTACTATTGGGAGTTTAAATGCTCAAGATCAAGATAGCACGACCACTAACCAACCTCCTAAAATTTGGACAAGCAATGGAAACTTGCTAGGTAATATATCTGGAGTAAGCTTAAACAACTGGTCAGCAGGTGGAAGCAGTTCAATCTCTTATGAAATAGGCTTACTATACAATATAAACAGAGATACTAAAATTTCCTTATGGAAAACTCAATTCGACTTAGGTTATGGACGCACGTACCTACAAGACACAGAGTTTCCTAACAGAAAATCGCAAGACCGTCTTATAATCAATACCAACTATACTTATAAATTAACAAAGCATTGGGGTGTAGCCGCACTTGTTAATTTCCAAACTCAATTTGATACGGGTGTCCAGTTTACTGATAATGATACAGGAGGACTTGATGAAAAAGAAATTTCATACTTCATGGCTCCTGCGTACCTTACTCCTTCTATTGGTATGCAATATAACAAAGGTGAAGAGCTTTCAATACTATTAGCGCCTGTAGCTGGTAAAATGACTTTTGTATTAAGCGATACACTTTCCAATCAAGGCGCATACGGGGTAAAAGAAGGTAAAAAATTCCGTTCAGAAATAGGTCCAAATATATATGCTACTTATAATAAAGAAGTTTTAAAAAACACTGTAATCAATACAACGCTTATATTATTCGCTGATTATAAAAGAATAAGTGAAATTGATGTAAACTGGAAATTTGACTTAGTATTAAAAGTTAACGAATACTTCAATACTTCATTTGGAACCCAGCTTATCTATGATGAAGATATAGATGTCCCAAGAGATGAAGGTGGACTTGGTCCAGCCTTGCAAGCAAGGTTTGCACTTTCCATTGGTATCAATCTCGGAATATAACAAACTATCCTTACTACAAGTTTATATTACGCCAAAAAGGATAATGTGAACTTGTAGTATTTCAAATTATTTTTTGACATATACTCAATTTAAGCACCTTCTTTAAATATGCTTAAATGACCGTTTGCATATTGATTTTTGGAATAACATCTCAATTTAGCAACAATGATAAAAAAGATACTTCGGATATTATTATTATTAGCATTCGGAATATTTTTTTTGTTCTCGCTTCCTTTTATTATTCTAGAAATAAATCCTTTGAGAAGAATCTTGCTTAACAAAGGAGAATTGTTTCTTCAAAAAAAATTACATACTGAATTTACTGTAGATGATATCAGAATTGACTGGCCGAATAGGATAATCATTGAAAACTTATACCTGCCCACTCCGCAAAATGACACACTTGCCCATATAGGACTCCTTGACGCCAAAATTCATCTTTTAGATCTACTGGATAAAGAAATCAAAACCCATCACCTGATTGCTAGAAATGTCAGTGGAACACTTATTCGAAAAGACTCTATTTTCAATTTCCAATTCATTATTGACGCCTTCTCATCAAATGAAGTAAAGAAAAAAGAAACTTCTTCCTCAAAAAGCGGCACAGCACTCAAAATAAGTCCTCACAACATTGATTTGCAGAATATTCAATTCAATATGCTCGATGACGTATCCGGATTAGATATGAAAGTGAATGCTGGAAAATTAGGCATGGATAAAGGGCATATAAATTTCTACACAAAAAAATACTATGTCGATAATACTTTCTGCAATAATATTTCTGTAGACATGTCTATTTCAAAACAGACAAATAATAGCCAAATTCAATCAAAAACGACAAATCCACTAGATTCAATAAATATAATCAATACGCATGATTTTATAGTATTAGTAAAAAATATAGACTTTAATAATATTTCCTACAACCTTGATCTTCCCGATACTAAACTTAATCTCAAAACATCTCTAAGCAATGCTACCGGAAAAAAAATAAAGGTTAATATTAGCAAAGCAACCACTCACGCAGATTTATTTGAAGTTGAGAAGCCCAATATACAACTTCAAATGGATATTCCTCCCTCATCCCCTACTTCCAAAAAAACTACTTCAAATTCAACAAACTCTTTCAGTTGGTCAAATTTTCCATGGCAGACAGAAATTAAATCTTTCAATATCACTGAGGGAGAGTTTAAAATGGATAATATCAGTTATCCGGACACATCAAAAAGCATGGATTTCAATCATCTGAATTTGACTAATATGAACATTGAATGGAAAGACATGTACATATTCAATGACAACTATCGAATGAATCTTGTCCATTCTTCATTTATGGAAAAGTCAGGCTTATTCCTTAAAGAATTTAAATTAAAAGGAGAAATATTAAAAGAAAAAGCAACATTTGAAGACATTGAAATATTCACAAATAACAGTAAAATACAATCTAAACTACTTATTTCATACGATAATATCGACGATGTCTTTCTTGCAAAGAACTTAAAATCGCCTCGTCTAAACTTAACTATTAACCCATCTACGATCAATCTTAAAGATATTTCTTACTTATTCAGCAATAAATTCATTAATGACTCTTCTAAAAGCGTCATCAAAGCTAAAGGAACAATCAAAAAATCAAACTCTTCCGCTGAGGCAAAAAATATACTTTTAACATTGAATGACAGCAGTATAATGAAGCTATCTGTCAATGTCACCAATCCATTTGATTCATTGAAAAAAATGGGCATTGATGCGAAATTAGATACTTTGCATTTAAGAAAAATAGATTTGGAGCCTTTTATGCCTGATAACTTAAGTATAAATCTACCCAAAACAATCAATGGGAAACTCAAAATTGATGGAAATTACAATTCGTTAAAATCCGGGCTCCGTTTATTCACCGAATATGGTTCTGTCACTGTTAAAACAAGAATGGTTAATGGCTATTTTATCAATGATCTCAGTCTCAATCAAATTAATTTAAAAGAAATACTAGAAAACGAGTCATTAGGATATTTAAACTTTCATGGAATAGCTAGCGGATATGTTGGTTCAAAACTATATAATATTCACCTGAAGTCAATTATTAAAAATATTGAGTTCAATAAATACAACTATACAAATATACATATCAACTCTCTTTTAAATCCGGAAAAGGTAAATGCATTAATCACTTCAGTAGAGTCAGGCAATAAAATGAATTTATCCCTAGATTTGGATAGCTTAAAATACATTCCGGCCATAAATTTATCAGGAAATATTGATGATCTTGATATAATCACATCAGAAAAGGGTGATACAAGTGTTCTAAAGACTACTTTCAAAGCTAAATCAAATGGAATAAGCTTATTGAAAAACAATTCAAATTTAGACATTTCAACTTTTTCCTTTCATCAAGGAAAAAATAAAATAGACTTTGAAAATCTTAACGCTCAAATAAACTTAGATAGCATGAAAGCGAACATGCTCATCTCCTCCCCTTTTCTTGAAATGGATTTTAATTCGATCGGTTCATTGCCAAATATCACAGAACAATTAAAACATCTCTTTCAGACACGGCAATTCGCACATGACAGTCTACTTCAAGACAATAGCTCCTCCAGTTATTCATTAAATGGAAAAATAAAAAGCGACTTTTTATTGAAAACAGGCTATTTGGATTTTTTAGATACTCTATCAAATATTGATTTCACCTCAAAATTTAATCAAAAATCAGAGTTATTCAATCTGAATATTAGCATGCCCTCACTAAGCATTGATTCGATTGAATTTGATTCAACTAATTTAACATTGTCAAACCACAAAAAAAAGATAGAACTCAACTATATAACAAAAGATATTTCAGTTCAAGATTCAATTAATCTAGGGCAAATTCAATTTGAGGGAAAATATATCAATGATACATCTAATTATCGTTTTCAAATAATCAACAAGAAAAAGCAAAACCGAGTAGATATCAAAGGCAAGCTTATTACAAATAATGGGGATATCATAAATACATTTAATGATAAAATGATTATAAGCAAACGCCTTTGGGAAATTCCAAAAAATAATGAAATAAAAATTGACTCTAATGGTGTCTCATTTCAACATTTCAAAATAACCAGCGGTGAAAGTTATATTGAAATCGAAGACTCTATTTTACATAATAAAAACAAATTCCTTTCTGTAAAAATAAATCAAATAGACCTTGATTCAATTACATACATCCCTGAAATTGATAAATGGTTAGTTGGAGGAGAATTAAGCACGAAAATTTCGCAAAGCAAAAAAGAGGTAACAGGTCTCGTTGAAATCAATCACCTTGGTTTTTTAAATAATCGGATCGGTAATTTATCTCTTGACTTAAAGACCGACACGGTACAAAACATCACCTACAATCTTCACACAAGTCTTATTTCAAAAATCACAGCAATTAAAAGCCATGTGTCATTTTCAAAAGACAATATTAATGGGTACTTGAATATCAATAATTTAAACTTAAATAAACTTTGCCAATTCCCTCCTTTTAACAATTATGTAAAAGACACCGAAGGAATGGTAAATGCCCAATTAACGATAAAAGGCAAAAGCGATGCTCCTGAAATCAATGGCTTTTTAGAATTAAAAGAAATTAAAAGTACATACAAAGATCTAAACTCTCCATTATACATCAAATACAACAAAATTCTCTTTGAAGATAGAAAGGTTGAAATCAATGACTTAACAATAGAAGATAATCAAAAACATACAATCAAAGCCAATGGCATTATAGACTTAGAGAAATTAAGTGACCCTGAATTTAATATCAAAACTGTCGCCGATAATTTTACTGTGATGAAGTCTACAGAAAAAGACAATCCTATCTATTATGGAGACCTTATTATAAGCAATAAGAGTGAAATTACTGGGAAATTATCAAAATTAGAAGTTCAAACGACCACAACTATCGAAAAAGGCAGTCATGTATATTATGTTAATTCTGAAAGTGGTTTATCCAAAATTGAAAGCTCAGAAGGAATAGTGTATTTCACTAATCAATTAGATACTGTAACTAATATTCCCGAAAATTCAGAATGGCAAAACTTCCCTAAATTATCACTTGATCTTGACTTAAAAGCCAATATAAGTATCAACCAAGAAACAAAAATTAGCATTATCCTTGATCCTATATCTCAAGATCAGATCAATATTGAAGGAGGTGGTAATTTGAGCTTTTTATATGGTAATAACAATTCGCTAACAGGAACCTTTGAAGTTAACGAAGGAAGCTATCAATTAAGACTATATGGAATTATTGATAAAACATTCAATTTAAAAAAGGGCAGCACAGTTACTTGGACTGGAGATCCTCTTAATCCTGATTTGAAACTTACTGCATTATATAAAATCAGAACATCCCCATACCCTCTATTAACTCTAAATTCAAATTCCGCCGCGCCTGATAATGCAACAACAAAGTCACAAACATTTTATGTCTTAATGTATATCAATGGAACACCTGAAAAGCCTGAGATAAAATTTGAGTTAGAATATCCTGATAATATCCCTGGAAATACCGCAGATCCAACAATTCAAGCGGCAATAAATGAAGTTAATAGTTCGCCTAATCAAGTAAATAAACAAGCTTTTTCACTCATACTTTTCCAAACCTTCGCAAGCAGCTCTTTATTGGAATCGGGAGGGACTAGCTCAATAAAAGGAACTCTAAGCTCATTTGTAACGCAACAATTAAACAATATTTCAAGTGATTTATTGAAGACAAAAGGTACCGAACTGAACTTTAATTTCGATACCTATGACGAATATTCAGAAGCAGGAAGGCAAGGAAGATCTGATTTGAATGTTTCTGTAAAACAAAGATTATTCAATGACAGGCTGACAATACAAGTCGGTAGTTATATCAGACTGAACGATACTGAAAACTCCAATGATGTAAATAGTATTGCTGGTAATGTAGAAATTGAATACAAAATTACTGAAGATGGGAAATACGCTGTTAGAATATATCGCGAGCAAGCTGCTGAATTAGTTTTTAGTCCAGATGTCATAAAAACTGGCTTCTTCTTCATTTACAAAAAAATAATAGAAGAAAAAAAGAAGAAGAAAAAAGAAAAACAGAAATAAAATGCCAAAACTATTTTTTAAAATATCATTTTTTTTGATTCTACTTAGCTCTTTCTTTGCCTGCAATACAGCGCAATACTTAAATGAGAACCAAAAATATTATAATGGTTCAACTATAGAGTATGCTTACGAAGACTCAATTCCAATAGATAAAACAATCAAGCGTCATTTAGATGGCCAGCTTATTTCTCCTCAAAAAGGCAATATATTTGGGACTAGAGCTGGAGTTTGGACATATTTCAAAAAAAAGGATAAGAAAGGCTTTATCAACAAATTTATTTTCCGAAGCTTCGGAAAAAAGCCAGTCTTCTATAATGGAGCTCAGGTCAAACACATCAGCCAAGTACTGGAGAACAGCCTTAAAAATGATGGGTATTTTCAATCAACAGTAACCTATGATACTATTCACGAGAAAAATTCAGGGATCAAAGCCAAATATAAAATCTACCCAAGTCGGCCATATATTATTGATTCAATTTGCTATCTCACAGATTCAACCAAACTCTCTAAAAAAATTGACAGCATATTCGTTAATCAAAATGAGTTGCTCAAAAATAGCAGGTACTCCCTAACAAAACTGAAATCCTTTAGAAACTATACTAAAGACATCTTAAAAAATCAAGGATACTTTTATTTTAACGAAGACGACCTTATTTACTTTGCTGATAGTTCAAATAACAATTACACTATTGATATAGTAATGCGACTGGATCCTAAAACTCCAAAGAATCATATGTACACATATGATTTTAACAAAATCAATCTATATCAGCAATACAAGTTCAATGATACAACAGCATACAAAGCTAATGATTCAATATATATAGATGATATAAACTATTATTACAAAACAGATAAGTATAAACCTAAAACAATACTTTCATCCGTATTTATAGAAAAAGATAGTCTCTATCGTTGGTACAATTATGAAAAAACAGTAAACAGGCTATCAAGGCTCGGCGTATTCAAGTTTGTAAACGTCAACATCGAAGAAGATGATACTGTCAATCACAAACTAAAAGCAGATATATTCCTGAATGATTTGCCTCCAAAATCGATTCAATTCGAAATAGGCATGTCAACAAATTCCGACCAGTTTACAGGCCCTGAATTTCGTCTTTCGTATAATAATTTAAATATGTTTAAAGGAGCTGAGTTTTTCTCATCTACTTTTCAAGCGGGTATTCTCAAACAATTTGGTGGTAATGACAATTTTAAAGTTCTTTATTGGCTTGGAGTAGACAGTCAAATAAAAGTACCACGATTTATCAGCTTTATAAACTTTATACCCCAAACGAGTAATTACGTTCCATATACCAATTTCAAGTTTTCAGCCATGAGGTATAATTTCGTACCCGTGTTGACAATTGATTATCTAAATTTTAGCTTTGGTTACGAATGGCAAAAAGTCGCTCAAATCAATAATAAATTCAACCCTATTAGCATCAGTTACCAGCATTCTCCCAACAATAGAGATGTCTTGGAAGACTTAAATCCAATACTTGCTCAAACATTTCAAAACCAGTTGGTCTTGGGTTCCGAGTATACCTTTACATACAACAATACTTTCAATGAAGTCAATAAGAATAGCGTTTACCTTAAAGCAGGTGTTGACGTCTCTGGAAATCTATTTTACTTAATTAATAGAGCGTTAAAGCCTGATCAAGATATTTATGAAAATCCTTACACTGTAGCAGGACAACCCTTTTCTCAATATACGAAACTTACGTTTGACTTTAGATACTACCGAAGCCTTGGCAAAGACTCAAAGCTAGTGCCTAGAATTTACTTAGGAATTGGTTTACCGTATTCAAACTCTAAGGCGCTTCCTTATATTAAGCAATATTTTATCGGTGGCCCTAATGACCTAAGAGGTTTCAGGTTAAGATCAGTAGGCCCTGGTAGCAATGTCCCATCTGACTCAACAAATAACTTCTTAGTGCAAGGAGGCGACATCAAACTAGCTGGTTATTTGGAATATCGTTTTGGAATCGTTGGAGCATTAAAAGGAGCTTTATTTACAGATATAGGTAATGTATGGCTTAAATATAATGATCCTGATAGACCTGGTGGTCAATTTTTATGGAATGAATTTTACAAAGAGTTCGCAGTTGATGCGGGGTTTGGTTTTAGACTCGACTTTAGAGTATTGATCGTTCGATTTGATTTTGGTATTCCTCTTCGCAAACCTTACTTGCCTGAAAATGAACGATGGTTATTCAATAACCCTGGTTTTGGAAGCCTTGACTGGGTCAAAAGAAACCTCGTTTTTACGATTGATATTGGTTATCCATTCTAAATTCACTTTAAATTTCAAAGGGTCAAATTGACCTCTTGAATATACATATACTCCGAAAGATCAAAAGGTCAATTTGACCCTTTGACTTAAAAGATTCGTCTGTTTCACTAGAATTACTGTCTAATATTTTAGTCATTAGCATCGTTTTTGATTATATTTATGACATATATTTTAGACGAAAATAGAACAAAATGGACTTGAACAATAAAATCGTCATTAATTTTTTAAATGAAAATAATGCGCTTTCCCTATCAGCATTAGAAAAAGAAGCAGGCCTTTCATCAGGTCTATTGAGCAAAGTGCTGAAAGAAGAAAGGAATTTAAATCAAGCGCATTTAGACAAACTTAAGCCTGTATTGGAAAAATATGGCTTGAAAAATAAAGGCATAGCGAAGAAAGCTAAAATCATCGCAATGGTGAATCATAAAGGCGGAGTAGGAAAAACCACTAGCACCGTTAATTTAGGAAAAGCTCTCTCCATGCAAGGATTCAAAGTACTAATGGTTGATCTTGACCCACAAGGTAATTTAAGCCAATGCTATGGTATTGAAGAACCTCAAGAGCAACTTTACGACGCTTTGATTCATAATAGAGAATTGCCGTTTGAAGAAGTTGCCGAAAACCTATTTCTGAGCCCTTCGGATGTTGACCTTTCTCAAGCAGATTTAGAACTTCACCAAAGGCCTGATGGATACATAAGACTTAAAAAAGTTCTCTTGCCGCAGCAAGAAGAATTTGACTATATACTACTAGATTGTCCTCCTTCCTTGGGTATACTAACATCAAATGCCCTTATCGCCTCCGATAGTTTTATATTGATTCTTCAACCGGAAACACTTGCGATCAAAGGATTGAATACGATACTAAGAACGGTGGATCAAATAAAAGATGGTTTGAATGAAAACCTAACAGTGGAAGGAATACTATTTACTTTGGTAGATAAACGAACGATCAATCATCAGACGATCATGAATTACGTTCATGAGAACTTCCCTTATTTTAAAATTTTCAATTCAATCATCAGAAGCAACATGGCTCTAAGCGAAGCCTCAATGATTAGCCAAACAATATTTGACTATGCTCCTCGAAGCAATGGAGCTAAAGATTATATGGCGGTAACTAAAGAATTAATCAATGAATAAAAGAAGCAAATTAATCCCCTCCATAGCTCTTGCCAAAAATAAAATGCTTGTGCAAGACGCCGAAATAAAACAGAATATCAAAATATATCCAGAGCTGAAAGAACTAATTCCTCCATTGCAGGGAGAAGAATTAGAACAACTTGAAAATAATATTTTGAAAGAAGGCTGTAGAGAACCATTGCTTTATTGGCATAATGTGTCTACTGATGAATTCATTTTAATTGACGGACACAACAGATATGGCATTTGTAAAAAACATCATATTGATTTCAATCTAAAACCAATCACTTTATCGAATTTTGATGAAGCAAAAAATTGGATGATTGATAATCAACTTGGTCGTAGGAATCTTTCCAAAGAACAAAAAATATACTTGGTAGGAATTAGGTATAATCAAGAGAAAAATACTCATGGAGGAAATCGAAAAACAGGAGAGGGCCAAAATACTGAATCTGTAAATAGCGCTGAAAGAATCGGCAAAGAAAATAATATGAGTCCAAAATCAGTTAAAAGAGCTGCTCATTTTGCTGAAGGCTTGGATAATATCGGTGAAAGTAATCCTGAATTAAAAAAACAAATTTTAACAGGGAAACAAAAAGTTCGATTAAGCGATATAGAAACATTATCCGAAGCTCGGGATCATTTAAAAATAAAGAACTCTGATCAAATAAAAATTGAAGCTGAAAAGATAAAAACTGAAAAACGAGAAAAACTTAATAATAAGCTTAATTCTAAACCAACTGCTCGTATTAACGAAACAAAATTAAAATTAGAAGTTGATAATCTCTTAAGCACGAAAGACGAAAGAAAATTAAAAATCTTGAAGAATATAGTTAATCTCGCTCAAGAAATGATTCAGGAATATTCAACTGATAATTAAAAACGAATAAAACTTAAAATATAAACAACAATGCTATATTCTATTTATATATTTTGTTGTTTTATTTCTTTTAAATACTTTAATTGTTTTAGACTATTGTAACTTATTGATATTTAGATTTTTAAGTGCGGTTAAGACGAGAGAAACTTAAAAATAAACGAGAGAAACTTAAAACCAAACGAAATAAACTTAATTTGAAGACGAATAATACTTAACTTTAGAACGAGTTTTGCTTAAAAATAAACGAGAAATACTTAATTAATAACGAGATTTTCTTAACTTGAACGAGAAACACTTAAGGGCTGGAGCTCTTTAGCTTATTAAAAACGAGAAATACTTAAATAATAGAGGTGAAATGCGGATATTCACATAGTAATTCGGCATAAATGGCTTTAAATTTTAAGTTTTTCTCGTTTTAAAGGATAGATTTGATTGTTTAGAGGCTTTTTGTTAAGAAATTTTCGTCATTAAAGGAATCTAAGTTGATTATTGCCATTAAGTTTTTCTCGTTTTTAGAATATTGATTAAGTTTTTCTCGTTAATAGAGATTTTTGTTAAGTTTTTCTCGTTTTACAAGATGGCTAAGGATAAAATGATGCTCTACAAGGATTATAAGATCGTAAAGAGCAATGAGCTTATTAATTCAAAGAGTCGTTTCACTTTAATGCAACAAAGGGTCATATTGCTTATGACCGCTCGGATTAAGCCGACAGATGATGATTTCACAACATATGAGATTCCTATTTCAGAGATTTTGGGATTGACTCCAAATGAAAAAGTAAAAGGTTCTCAATATGATGATGTGAGGGAAGCTGCTGTAGGTTTGACTAACAGTGCCATTTACCTTCAAAAAGGAGAAAAATGGAAGTCCATGGCATTTATCACTGTAGCTGAAGGTGAAAAAGGAAAGAACTATATTACTGTTCAGTTTTCTCCTCAGATGAAACCTTTTTTCTTGAATCTGAGGAATAATTATACGAGCTATTTTTTGAAGCATGTCTTTTCTTTTAAAAGCGCCCATTCAATTAGAATTTATGAGTTGTTGGCACAATACTATCCTAATATCCGACAGCGTAAATTTGACGTCGAATATTTGAAAGATATACTTTACGTTGGAGATAAGTACTCAAGGTTTTTCGATTTTAAAAAATATGTAATTGAAGCGTCAATTAAAGAGATCAACGCCTTATCGGATATCAATGTAGAATATGAGCTTGAGAAAAGGGGAAGGAAGGTTGTGGCAATGATCTTTTATATGAGCGCTAACGAGAGGACCGATCCTAAATTATTGGAACAAGATAGAAGTGCCAGTTCCGCCATCGATGAAAGTGAAAAAAATGAAGCTCCTCAAGTCGTAGAAGTTGTTGAGTCTATTAAAGCTAAACCTCATACTAGCCAACCCGAATCAAGCCAAGATGGAAAGTATCAAATTAAACCAGAAACCGCTCAGAAATTAGCTGAGAAGTATGGACAAGAAATCGTTGATTTTTATATCAAATGCGTAAATGATAAGAAGGAAGTATCTAACAAGACGGGCTATTTGATAACAGCTTTGAAAAACGAGTATTTTCATAAAGAATATAAAAGCCACATTAATACTCAAAAACGAAGAAAACTTAAAAGTGATTTAGAACGAGAAAAACTTAACTATGAAAATAGATTAGCGGATATTTCTAAAGATTATGAACTTTATTTGAAAGATATTAAAAACAGGCTGATCGAAGAGGCAACACTTGATGATGAAGCCGAATATTTGTTTGATCTTGAAATGTCATCGAATAGCTATGTTAAAAAGTTTATACCTGAATGGGAAAGTGGAAAGCCAAGCGAATTGGCTTTGGGCTTTTATGGAACTTGGTTGATTCAGAATAGGCTTACGGACGAGGAGCAGGAAATCTGTGGTTCGTTAAAATCTTATGCCATCTGGAAATATGATTTTGAAATAAAAGAATAGTTGGTTTTATGCTAATAGGGGTTAAATATAAATCTTAAGGGAAGAATATAAGAATAGTTGATTAATAGACTTATTTTGATTTTTTTTTGTTAAAAAACGAAAAATTGCACTCTGAGTTTTTAATATGTTAATCAAACTATTTACTTATGAAAAAGATTTTATTAGCATTTTTGATGATTTTGACTGTGCAAATTGCATCTGCCCAAATCAGGTATGGAGTGAAAGCTAGTGCTAATTATTCTGCTATTATTAGTGAAGGACTCCCTGTGACAGACAGAATTTGGGAATGGGGCTATGATGTCGGTATTATGGGAGAGTATGAGTTCGTTCATCAGTTTAGAATTCAAGCAGAAGCCTCTTTCGCTTTATATACATCGGCTCTGGAGTTTAATATTCCTTTGTCAAATACTGATGTGAATAAGACACGTTCTCATTTTGAGTTATATTACGTTAACATTCCTGTAGTAGCAAAGTATTATGTATTGAAGAATTTTAATGTATTTTTAGGTCCGCAACTGATGGTTAAATTGGACGCTATTTCCTATAATGAAAGCACATTGTATGTAAATGGTCAAAAAGTTAGTGAAACTAATACTTCTTCTAACGTAAGTCGAGACATAAATGCTGTCGATTTTGGAGCTGTGGGAGGAATTGGATATGATTTGCCAAATTCCGGACTAGGCTTTAATGCCAGATATTATATTGGTTTTATCGATCAGCATAAAAATGACGATATCAAATTTCATAATACAAATGTCAGCGTAGGAGCTAGCTATAAGTTCTAACATATTTACAAAATTCTAATAATTAAACTGAAAAAAGTGAATAACCATAGTTATTCACTTTTTTATTTGTCTAATTAATAATGAATATACTTGATTTGCTATAATCTATATTACATTTTAGTTTTTAATGTGGTTTTTTTATTAAAATTTGAGAGAATGGCGTGTTTTTATCTAATAATTTTATTTTTTTAACTAAAAATTGATTATATTTTTTTATAATTAACTTTGGATATTGACAAATGAAAACAATAACACATAAAACTATGATCTCGAACCTAAAACAATCTAAGAAATTATTTCTATCAATATGTTTTATGTTTTTCGCCGCTTCAGGCTTGTTTGCCCAGACGAAGAGTTATGTGGGAGTAGGTGTGGACGAAAATGAAAAGCAGTCGGATGTTGCGATTTTTGAAATCAAATCAGATGGAGAAAGAGGTGTGATTTTGCCTGTAGTAGAATCTGCTAGAAAGTATGAGGATTTAATAAATAGTTCTACTTCAGGTTTAGTATTAATAGCTAATGATAGATTAGTTTTTCTTGATACTGAGGGTGAGAGCAAAGTATTGTCGGACTTTATTCAGCCAGTGCCAAATTTAGATTATTTAGCTTTTAAAATGGTGGATTCGTCACAAGATCCTATCGAACTGAAACCTATTGATGAAGCAGGAGAGTTTGTAAAAGAAACAAGAATCAATGTGCCTCCATCTTTGCGTCAAAGAAATTTCGTCATGGCTATTGATAATAATACTGGGGAATCTAATTGGATTGAATTAGAAAGCTTATTGAATGAATTGAATGTTCAAATGTCTGGCAATAATGGACCAAAAGAAACTAGCGAAGACTATGAACGAGTTATTGAAGAGCAAAATAAAAAAATTGAGGCTCTTGAGGCAGAATTGAAATTGATTAAGGAGAAACTAGGTCTATAATAGAAAAGCATATGAAAGTAAACAAGTACATAATCCCGGTACTGTTGTCATTTTCGTGTTTAAGCTTTTCTGCTAATGCCCAAAATGTCATCAATAACGGAAAATTATTAATAGATAAGGATACAGAATTAACGATCGAAGGGCAAGGCCTGATCATTGAGTCTGGTGCTTCAGTAAGCAATGCGGGTCAAGTCAATCTTGATGGCGATTGGGTTAACAGAAGCAATTTTGAAAATTATTCTGGAGATGGCAAAGTCGTTCTTAATGGAGGCAATGCTCAAAGACTTGAAGGTGAACAGCAAATACACGAGTTGACATTTGAAAGCTCTGAAAAGACTATATCAGGTAAAACCATTGTAGGACATAAGTTTGAATACGATCAGATTGTTCAAATAGAAGACGCAGACAAAGATATTTTTGCATTAGGGAAAGATGCGGAACCGATTGAAGGCAACGAGAATCTTTATATTAATGGACCATTGTATCACCAAGGCATTGGAGAGGGTAAATTGTATGCAATAGGGAGCGATTTATTAGGTTATAACCCAATAAAGACAAGTATTTCTGAGTCTTCTGATGATTTGCTTCTTGGATTTGAAATTATGGCCAATGATAATTTTGAGACGGTTGATTCTGTAAGAGCTGTTGCAGCTGATTTTGTATGGAAAAAACGTATTGCTGAAGGACAACTTTTAACTGGCAAGGTTTTATTAGAGGATATAGGGGAGAATGATATTAATTATCAACCTAATCTCGAAAGCGATATTACAAAAGAAGATCTTACAATTGTTGAAAGTTTAGAGGCTAGTCCTTTTTATGACTTAGGTGCTGATTTTGAGGGTGGTGATTGGTTAATTTCTCAAACGAACCTATCAACCGAATTGATAAGCTATGTTACTTATGGAATTGGTGGCCAAACTATAGAGTTGGTGATTCCAAATGCATTAACTCCGCAAGTAGCACTGAATGATTTATCTGCTGTAGAGAATAGTGTATTTAAGCTTTATGGAGGGACAAACGTTAGTGATGAAAATTTTACACTTCATATTGTGGATCGATCTGGTAGAGTAGTTTTTAATACTAGTTCATTAGCATTAATGAGAGAAGAAGGGTGGAATGGCAAGGTTGACAATACAGGGAATTATGTAGAAACAGGAGTGTATGATTACCTTATTCGTGGTAGATATAAAAATGGAGCAAAGTTGGAAAGAAAAGGCGTCGTGCATATGATACGATAGTTAATCATAAACAGATTGTATATGAAGAGAAAATTACAAAGAATTTCGAGCATTAGCTTTTTGATGATATTATTTCTGTGCGGATTTATTGTGAGTGTTAACGCTCAGGATGCTACTTTTTCGCAGTACTATGCATCGCCTTTGATGTTAAATCCTGCTTTGTCAGGTTCTTATATTACTCCTGTTGTTGGGGTTAATTATAAAAAACAATGGCGAGATTCTGAATACCCGAGAGATCAAATGCATTTAGGAGTTATTTATCCAATTATACCAAAGTCAGGGTATAATGGTAGGCATTTGGGAGGAGTAGGTCTTTCGGTTTTTGATGAGAGTGCAGGAGTGGATAAAAGCTTCAATACTACTAGCATCAGAGTATCAGGTTCATATAATGTCCAATTGGATGGGAATGGTTTGCATCAGTTGACTTTTGCGATTCAAGGAGGTATCGTAAGAAAATATATCAATATGGCTAATTTGTTTTGGGGAGAACAGGCAAAAAGATGGGCTTCTCCTGCAAATTATGGCAAGACGACAAATGAAATTCAAAATGAAGTTCCTGGACCTGATTATTTGAATGAATCGACAACTTTTCCTGTGATTGGAGCTGGCGTAATGTGGTATCATTCTGAAAAGACAAGAAGAGGCTTTATCAAAAGAAGTTTTTATGGTGGTGTCGCTGCTGACAATCTGAATGTGCCGGATGAGTCTTTGGTTCAAGATGGGACAAAGAGTTCTTTGCCGATTTTATTGAAAGTTCATGGTGGTGCTTTATTCAATACTCCATTTGAAGATTGGCAGGTTTCACCGAATTTCTTGTTTCAATATCAAAACTCATTGATGCAGTATAATTTGGGAGTATATTTCTCATATATGGTGAGTAGCACTAAGTTTAGAGATGATGCAAAAAGATTAGTATTCGGCGGTTGGTATAGAGTGGGGGATGCTGCTATCTTTAATGTAGGTTTTGAAACTAAAGAATTCAATGTAGGCTTTAGTTATGATATGAATACAACCTATTTAAGGTATAATACGAATAGTGGCGGAGCCTTGGAAGTGTCTTTCGCTTATAAATTTAAGACGAAGAAGAAAAGAAAGTTTGCCACACCGTTGATGTAAAGACATTAAGCCGCTTAATCAGCGGCTTTTTTTTTATCTGGTACCGGATCATATCCACACCCTCCCCAAGGGTGGCATTTTGAAATCCTTTTAATTCCAAGCCAAAATCCTTTTATTGCTCCGTGCTTTTTAACAGCTTCTATCATATAAGCCGAACATGTTGGAGTAAATCTGCAGGAAGGAGGGCTAAGAGGCGAGATAGAATATTGGTAAAACCTTACGAACGCTATGATGATTTTTCCTACCATATGGGTTAATAATAAAAAAGCCGTCAAGTAAAAGACGGCTTATTGATGTTTTTATTTTATAAGGCCAGCTCTTTTTAGTAAAGCATCTGGGTTAGGCTCTTTTCCTCTGAATTTTTTATAGAGCTCCATTGGATGCTCTTTTCCACCCGCTTCTAAAATATGTCTCTTGAATTTGTCCGCTGTTTCTTTGTCAAAGATTCCTCTTTCTTTGAAATGCTCAAAGGCATCAGCATCTAGAACTTCTGCCCATTTATAACTATAGTATCCCGCAGAATAACCTCCTTGAAATATATGCGAGAATGAACAGGACATATTCGTTCCTTCAATTTTAGGCATTAGCTGTGTTGGGGATAATGCTTCATCTTCAAATTCAGCAACGGAACCTTCGAATGGTTTAGTTATAGAATGCCATTTCATATCGAGTAAACCAAAACTCAATTGTCTAATAGTTTGGTAGCCCTCCATAAACGAAGCCGTTTCTTTTATTTTTTCGATTAGCTCATGTGGCAAGTCATCATCATTTTCAAAATGCTTGGCGAATATATCTAGACACTCTTTTTCATAAGCCCAGTTTTCAAGTATTTGAGAAGGCAATTCCACAAAATCCCAAAAAACACTTGTCCCTGTTAGGCTTTCAAATGTTCCTTTAGCCAACATGCCATGCAGCGCGTGGCCAAATTCATGAAATAACGTTGTCACTTCATTGAATGTTAATAAAGAAGGTTTAGTATTTGTTGGCTTGGTGAAGTTGCAAACAATAGAAACATGTGGTCTATGTTCTACATCCTGTTTAACATATTGTCCTTTGTATGACGTCATCCAAGCCCCATTTCTTTTCCCTTCTCTCGGGAAGAAGTCTGCATAGAAGACAGCTATGTGTTCTCCTTGGGTGTTATTTACTTCATAAGCTGTTACATCCGTATGATAAACAGGGATATTGGAGTTTTTAACAAACTCAATGTCATATAATTTGCTAGCCACTTCAAAAATGCCATCTAATACTTTTTCAAGTTGAAAGTATGGTTTGAGCATTTCATCGTCTATGTTGAATTTCTCTTTTTTAAGTTTTTCAGCATAATATGCCCAGTCCCAACGTTGCAAATCGCCTATTCCATCTAGTTTTGAAGCGTAGTTTTTGACTTCTTCAGCATCTTTGATGCCAGCAGGCATGGCTTTTTCTCTGAGTTCGTTTAAGAATTCATTTACGTTATCAGCGCTTTTAGCCATTCTTTCTTCCAGTATGAAATCCGCATGGGATTCATATCCTAGCAAGTTTGCTCTTTCAAGCCTTAAATTGACAATCTTTTTAACTAATTCTTCATTATTAAGATTATTGCTATCAAAAGCTTTTTTGCCAGCGGCTTTAGTTATCTCCTCTCTTAAGCTTCTGTTATCAGCATAAGTTACAAATGGAATATAACTTGGATAATCAAGTGTGAAAATCCAGCAATTTTCCTTTCCTTTTTGATGGGCTGTTTCAAATGCCTGCTCAATGACAGCTTCTGGAAGACCTTTTAAATCATTTTCATCTTTAATAACTAGCTCATAGGAATTGGTTGCTTTCAGTACATGTTCGCCAAACTTTAGAGAGCTATTTGATAATTCTTTATCTATTTCCCTTAGCCTTTGCTTTTGTTGGTCATCAAGCAATGCTCCGTTTCTTACGAAAGCTTTGTATGTTTTTTCAAGCAGAGTTTTTTCTTCTTGATTAAGTTCAAGTTGACCTTTTTGGTCATGCACTGCCTTAACTTTATCAAAAATCCTTTTCTCAAGAAGAATATCATTGTGATATTCAGTGATTAATGGAGAGAATTTTTGCGCAATTTTTTGAATTTCATCATTCGTTTCCGCAGAATTCAAATTAAAAAAAATGCTGGAAATCAAACTGACATTTTTACCGATTTCTTCTAGTCGAATTATTGTATTTTCAAATGACGGTAGTTCTTCATCGTTTATCAAGTCTTCTATTTCTTCTTTTGCTTCTGAAATAGAGTCTTTTAGCGCGGGTAAAAAATGGTCGGGTCTTATTTGTTCGAATGGAACAGTTCCAAATGGGGTATCGAATTTTTTTAATAATGGATTGCTCATATTTTCTTTATTATATGCCTTTTGAAGTAAAGAGGATTGTAAATTTTATTTTCAAAATTTATGCTTAAAAATGGATGTTAATATACTTCATTTTTTCATACGTCTACATAGACTAGAGGTTTACTTTTATAGAAATCGAAAATTTATTCAATTAGTAAGTTTCTGAAGTCAATTATGATTACCTTATGAAATAGCAAGTATAATAAATGAGTTTATGATTTATAAATAAAAGTATTATATGTTGTAACTATTTAGTAATTATGTGATTTTTTATAGCTACATATATTGAATAAGCTGAATATTTGTTTATTTTCGACTTTTATTTAATGGAATTATTTATTTAGCTTATTTATGAAAAAAGTTTTTTTGCTTTCGTTATTCTCTCTTTTTATTCTTGCTGCAAATGCACAAACTGTTACTGTGCAAGGAGTTTATGGTAATTATGCTTCGAGCTCTTCCGCGCTTCAAGTAGGAGGTCAGGATTTTGGCAAAAGTATCCATGCGTTTGGATTTGATGCCACAGGATACATAATTAAAGGTTGGGGTGTTAATGTTGGATACACATATGGTTCATCGGACTTAGATTCACCAATAGGTTCTACAATTGATTCAAAAATGAAGGTTAATCAATATAATATTGGATTGGCTAAGAAGTTCAAACTGCCATTTATGTCTATAGCTCCTGTGGTTGGCGCTAATTTTTATAATGCTAAACTTGAAGGGCCAGTTTTAGGAATGGAAGATGGAGAAATGGATGAAAATAGAGTAGGTTTAGATTTAGGTGTGCAGGGAAGAGTTTTGTTTATGTCTTTTGGATTGAAGTATGATTTTACAGCTAACTTCTTCAAAGCAGGAATTGGTTTTGCGATTTAATTAAAAATAGTTTTTCTAATGAAAAAGGCTCCTTATATGGAGCCTTTTTTATTATTCATAGATTTAGATAGTAATTATTGGTGCTATTATTACTTTAGTTTATTCTATTAGAATTGGTTCGTATTTTTTTATCATTTATAGATATTATATTATCTTTATTTGTTTTGGGTATGTAAATTAGTTTGAAAATAAATTAATAATGACTATTTTATAATAAAATTTATTTATTAGACTGGCTTTGTAGTTGTAATATTAATAATTGGATAGAGAATTCAAGCAAGTCTAATCAATTTGAGAGAGAAATCACTTGAATCGATAAAATTGAAAATAAATTCAAACCCTAAAACAAACATATGCGAATTTTTACCAAACGATTAATGTCATTACTGGTGATGGCTTTAATGGTGCTAACAGCACCTTTGGCCAAAGCTGATGAACATAGCGAGCATTGCGCTCACTATGGAGGAGTCGTAGAGGTTCCTCTAAATAGTGGAGCCAAGGTAAGCTTGATGGTGTTGAGAGAGTATGGTCAGTTGTTTTTAAAAGATGCTGACGGATATTCTTTGATATGGAACAACGGAGAGCTTGAGTACGCTGCAAAAAGTGGCGGAAGATTAGTCCCTTCAGGGCAACTTTATGGAACAGGTATTCCTCCGATGGGAATAGCTAAAAATTTGGAGCCAGATCCAAGACCTGAAGATACAGCTAAGGAAAATGAAACAGAGCAAGAGAAAATTGGAGATCCTTTAAGAACAACTAATGCTTCAGTGCCTTCTAAAGGTAATTTGACGATTCCTGTTTTTATGGTTGGCTTCAGTAACTATACTTTTGGTAGTAACCAACACGATGGCCGAACCATGAGTGTTAATTATGACATTACTCAAGGTGATGGTAATAATCCACTTGGAGGAGGAGATCCGTATAGAGCTTTTGAAACACTGTTTAATGGAAACTCATATATTCCAGCGGATAATCCCGGTGATGGATATATGACAGTTAAGGATTATTATAGAAATGCCTCTTATGGCCAATTGAATTTACGATTTAATTTTGCTTCATACAGTCCTGTAAGAGCTAGTCAAACACATACAGCGTATGGAGACCAAAATGGAGAAGGTCCAACTATGGACCTTGTGCATGAGGCGATTAGTAAATCTTTGCCGGGTAACTTAGGTAATCCTTCGCAGTATGATAGTGATGGAGATGGTTTTATTGATGGTGTTGTTATAATGCACGCAGGGCCGGGAGCCTCTCAGCAAGGTGATGGTCAATATGTTTGGCCAAGAAGAAATAGTATTGAGTACAATTCGAATCCTGAAAAAGGTATTGTTGTAGTTGATGTAAATAACAGACAAATTACTGCTGTTTACAACACAAACGGTCAAAGAGAAGATAGAAATCCTAGAGTTTATGATTTAGAAAAGAGACCAGGTGGTGGTTTACAGATGAAAAACCCTGACCCTTGGGGAAGAAAAACTCGTGTTTGGGTATATAGTGACTATTGTATTCAATCTGAGTCGCAATTCTATTGGGATGATAACAGAGAAAAACAACAGTCTATGGTGGGTATCGGTAATATTGTTCATGAGTTTGGACACTTATTAGGTATGCCGGACATTTACCATAAGGAAAAGTTTACATTAGGTGTTTGGGATATCATGGCTGGTGGAGCATGGGTAGCTGGGCAATATTTCCCTACAGATTTTAGTGTTTACACCAAGGCTGCATTAGGTTGGATTACTCCTCGAGAATTATATAAAGATGATGATGGGACTTATACTTTGCCACCAAGCACAGATGATGTGTCTAATTATTATCAAATTAATACTAGGTATGGTCAAGATTATTTTATTTTAGAGAATAGGGTTAAGAAAAATAATGACCTATTTATTCCTGCTGAAGGCATGTTGATTTGGCATTTGCAGGAAAGATTAGCAGATATTAGTAATAGATATAATTATACTCCAAATGGATCTCCTGGATTTGATTTTGACGGAGTTGATATAGAAGAGGCTGATGGTAAGCAGGATGGAAATACTCAATCATCTGATACTTGGCCAGGAATATTAGGGAAGACTGAATTTGGTCCTAATACGACTCCTAATTCCAGATCTAATTATAATAATGAAGATACTGGTATTAGGGTTTATGATATAAAAGAATTGGCTGATGGTTCTATCGAGTTCAAATTGCAACATGATGAAGAGGAAGAGCAAGAACCTAAATATTGTCAGACTAAAGCTCAGTATGGAAATGAACTAGGTATCACACAAGTTACTTTTGGTCAGTTAAATAATTCATCGCCTTGGAAGGGAACATATCATTATGATGCTGCTCAAGAAGCTGTGGTTAATGTTGCTGATGAATTGGAGTTGGAGATTTTTGTTGATGGTAAGATCAAGCAAGATTATCAGGACATTGATACAGAAATAGGAGTTAAAGCTTTTATTGACTGGAATGCTGATGGCGATTTTGAAGATGCTGGAGAAATGGTGCTAGCTGAAAAAGCATTGTTGAAAGATAAGAAAAGATATACTGCGAAAGTCACAGTACCTGCAGGTTTGCCTCATGGTTCAAAGAGATATTTAAGAGTTGTAACATATTCTTTGAATTATACATATAATGACGAGCCTTATACCTTAAATGATGTAGAAGCTTGTGGTCCTTCAACTATATTTAAAGAAGGTGAAGCTGAGGATTACCGTGTAGTATTCATGGATGAAAACCAAGTTGATGTTCCTGAAAAACCTACAAACCTACAGGCATTTACAGTAGCAGGTAATGTGGAGCAAGTTAGATTGACTTGGGAGGATAATACTGATAACGAAATAAGATTTGATATTTTCGCTACAGATTACACAGGATTGAGATATGAAAAAATTGCTGAATCGGATAAGAATACTGAGGAAATTATTCTAGAGAATTTAATCCCTGGGAATACATATTATTTTAGAGTTCAAGCAATAGTGGATCCTATAAATTCTCCACTTTCTGATCCTGTAGAATTGACTCTTGATAAGGGAACGCCAAAGACGTATTATTGGGTTGGTAATGGTGGTGAATGGAGCGATCTATCTCACTGGGCAACAACTTCAGGCGGTACAGTTAAGCATGAAAGAATGCCGTCTAGAAATGATAATATCATTTTTGATGAAAATTCATTTACTAAAGAACAGCAAGCTATAGTATTTACTGAGAATTTTGAGGCTGCCAACATCGACATGATGAAGGTGACTAATCGCCCTGAATTTACCGTAAGAGATGAAAACTTGTCAATTACGGTTTATGGTGATTTGAAAATTCCTCAAAACGTATTTGGTAAGTGGGGCAAGTTGTATTTGAAGTCTGAAAATACTTCTGACGATCCAGCTGAACTTATTTTTGAATCGGATGAAATTTTCTATGAAAAAGTATTCTTTGACGCTCCAACAGCAACAGGTGCTTGGAAATTAGGCGGTAAGTTCTATGGACAAATAGGAATATTGAATCAAGGTGTTTTGACATTTGGAGATCAATACATGAGAATGTTCCAAGAATTCCAAGTAGCAGATAACCCGAATAAAAAGACTCTAAATCTGGATGATGGTGAGTTAGAAACAGGCTATTGGAATTTGCCTGATCCTTATTGGGGAGATTTGGATGCGTTGACTTTCACACAAAAGAACTCAACCATTACAGTTTCCACTTACGAGTTGCCTCAACCTGGAAGTATATATCAACATGACTCTAGATTTAATGGAGCTGATTTGACTTATAATCGCGTTGCTTTTAAAACAAGTGATTTAAGATTGACATTGCCTGATACTCCTGGTAATGACCCAAGACCAATATTATTGTATGGTAGCAATACAATGAAAGAACTGGTATTTCACCCTGGTGCAATAGTTTCAATTGGTGGTGGTCGTGATCAAGTATTTGATAAGCTGACAGCCAATGGTACTTCTGATAAACCTATAAAAATCTTAGGTGATCCAACAGTTGATTTTACAAACAGAGGCGCTCAAGTTAGAGTTGAATATTGCCATGTTAAAAATATTAATGCTGTTGATGATCAATGTTTTATTGCGACAAATTCTGTAGATCTAGGTGGTAATACAAACTGGTGTACACTTAGAAGACAAAATACAATAACAGTTTATAGAAGGAATTCTGATGATATTTATGTAGGGGATCAAATTGATTTGAGGTCGCATCTCTTCACGCAACCTCCATATACTTATACGTCAGTAGTATATCAAATTATCGAAGGAGAAGAGTTTGCTAATCTTAATGGATCCACTTTGACTGCTGTTGCTCCTGGTTTGGTTAAAATATCAGTTCACGGAGCAGCCAATAATACTTTTGGGCCATCTGATCCTGTGACGGATTTATTTGTAGTTATTTTAGATAGAAATCAACCGAATAAGTTTGTAAACTTCATGCAAGCGGTTCATGTAATAGGCGATGACGATTTCTGTATTTCTAATAATAATTATCCAAATGGACCTACGCCAGCTAGAGATAGAACTCCTATACCAACATCAGTGAAAGTAAGTACTCGTGGTATGGTGGCTGTTGCTGCTCAAAATGCCAATAGAGTAATGATCTGGAAGGTTGGACCAGGTATCAAAAACAACGATATTTCTTTGGGTGATGCTGATTATATTTTGGGGCAAAAGACTTGGACTGAAGATCGTATTCCTTCTGTTCAAGATTTCGGCACGTATACTAATGGTCCTGGAAATGTTGCGTTCTCTCCTGATGGCAATATGTTTGCCGTGGCAGATAGAGGAGGTAATCGTGTGATTATTTATAAAAATATTGATGCAGCTTTTGCCAAGGCCGATCAGAGAAGAGCAAATGGAGAAGATCCATATATTATGGTCGAAGATGCTGATATTGTATTAGGAAGATCTTCTTTTGGTTTGCAACAGGATTATGAAGTTGATAAATATCCTACAGGCGCAAGGGTGTTTAATGATCCAAAAGGTATAGCTTTTACACAAGACGGCAAGTTTATCGTTTGTGACGGAGGAAATAACCGTGTGTTGATTTGGAATGAAATTCCTGAAAGTCACTTTGCGGCAGCCGATGTGGTTGTTGGACAAACAAGTATGACTTCTGATAAATCAGAAGTAAGCAGAACGGGATTAAATGACCCTTCATCTGTTGCTATTTCTAGAGATGGCAAGATGATTATTGCGGATGCTGGTAACTCGAGGGTATTGATATATAATAAAGTTCCGACATCTAATGGAGCTATTGCAGATTTGGTATTAGGCCAAAAAAGTTTCTTCGATAACGGATGGGGTATAAGCAGCAGAGAGTTCTCTTGGCCATATGGTGTTGCTGTTGACTCAGAGAATAGATTGGCAATTTCCGAATACGGTAACAATAGAGTTGTTGTTTATAATGAAATGCCAACAACGAACTATGCTGCTGCTGATGTAGTATTAGGACAAGTAGACTTTTATTCAAATGATAAGAAAGAGGACATTGATAGAATTGGTGGATGCTGGTCTGGAAATGATGGGGAAAGATACCATAGAAGAGTAATTCTTGATCCATTTGAGCCTTCGTTTGATGCTGCTGGTCGTTTGTATACTGCTGGTTGGAAGTCAAGTCAGGTTAAGGTCTTTGGTGCTGAAGCATACAAAGGGGACTTAAAAATTGAGATTGCTTCTGAACTGCAAAAACCACAGATAGGTGATATTTTCGATGTTACATTGACTATTTCACATCTTAGTGGGAATAAAGCATATAACGTTAAGGTTGATTATACTTTACCTAAAGGGTTGGAATTGGTTGAAAATCCAGTGCCTTCCGTTGGTAATTATGATGAAGTGAACAATCAATGGAAAATGGATGAGTTGAATGTTGGCGCAGTCGAGACGATGGTTCTTAAAGTAACTTTGAAAGATGAGTTTGAGAACGAAGAAGTTTGCATGTACTCAACTATACATTCAAGTTTGATTGATACTAATCCGGATGATAATTCAGCTTCATTCTGTTTGAATAAGAAAAAGGAGGTCGAAATTATTCCTGATCCAATTGCAGCTAAGAAATTTGGCGATGCGCCTTTCTATGCAACAGCTACGACCGTACCTGATGGTTTGCCACTAAAATATAATTTGGTTTTCCCTGGTGAAGAAACAGCGAGAATAGAAGGAAATAGAATTACTATTTTGAAGCCAGGAAGTTTCATTATAGAATATATTTTCGAAGGAAATGACGAATACAAGAAAAAAACTGTTTCTCAAATAGTAGAGGTTGCTAAGGGCGAGTTGGAAGTTGTTTTTAGATGGCCGATGGATAGAGGTGTTTATAGTGTAGGCACATCTAAAAAGGTTGATTACGAAGTTGTTTCAGTTCTTCCTGAGCAATTTAAAGACATCAAAATACAGTACATTCCTGAATTGGATGACCAAGATTTAACATACGTAACATATGATCCTGAAACTGAGATTTTGACTTTGGACCGAACGAATAATTGGTTATGCTTGAGGTTTAAATTGAATGAAGTGATTTTGGATGATTTGACAGAGTATTATGATTTGGGTGATTCATATTTTGATACATGTATTGAAATAATAAACGGGGATCCTAAAGACAGAACAATTGACTTTGTTAATCCACAAATTCAGGCTACTTATAGCACTTTAGATGACATTGAATTGACTGGTAGAGCACGTCCATTGTATGAGTATTGGAACCCTTCATCTCAGGATTTAATTACTAGAAATACGGTGACTTATACTTTACTTCAAGGTGACGGTGAGATTTATCAAAATGGTACATACAATGAGTATATTAACGAGGCTAGCACTAATGTTAAAATACCAAAGATGTTCATAAAACCAAACGCACCTGGATTGTACAAGATTTTGGCTACAACAGAAGGATGTTGGGTTGGAAATACATTGTATAATGGAGCTCAAGAGGTAATCGAATTTGAAATAACTAGAGATCAATTGAGTACTGTTGCTGAGATTACAGATTTCAATATACCAAATGTTCAAATTGGTGATGAAGTAATTGATCAAGACGCAGGTACTATTACTGTTAATGTATCAAGTGATTTTAATGGGAAGTTTACTCCTGAAATTACTTGGGAAGGTGTAAAAATAGAGCCGGGTGTTGGTCAAGAAGTTGACGCTTCACAATCTAACGCGGTGTATTATGTTACGGCTGAAAATGATGATTTTGTAACTAGATATGAAGTTATCATTAATAGAGAACTAAGTTGTGATACAGATCCTGATTATTTTGAAGTTGAAGGTACTCAGTACCCTATTCAAGGACAGGATAATTATATTGCAGTTGAGGTACCAACCTCTGTGGATATTAGTTCTGTAAATATCATTGTAGGATTGCCTATCGAATTGATGAATAAAATGGATGTGAGTCCAAATAGGGTAGGTAGATATGATTTCTCTGATGGGTTTGTTGATTTTGTTATTACTGCTGAATGTGGGGATAAAGAACAATATAGAGTAGCTGTTACCCATGAGCAACCCGATGCTGCAGAGATTTTGTCTGCAGATGTAAATGGTGTGAGTACATTTATCGCAGGAGATCAGATTGCGGTGACATTGCCAGCAGGAACAGATTTGAGCAGTGGTACAGTTGATTTGGAGAATGTTATTTGGAAAAAGCCAAATAGAAATCCATCGATTACTAACTGGACAAATAATGGCGGTGTATATACTATTACTCTTGATGGAAATAACAAAGCTCAAATTATTACAGAGGCTGACAATGGTAAATCGGTTACCTATACATTAACAGTTAATGTAGAGCCGGAGGAAGGAAATCCAGAGGTTACAGCGTTTAGTTTGATCGGACAAACATCATCAACTGTAGACCAAGCGACAAGCACTATTGATGTTATTATGCCTTCAGGTTCGGATCTAAGCAATTTAGAAATAGAGAGTATTGTTTTGGCTGATCCTTCATCAACTACATCTTTGATAGTTGGGAATGCATATGACTTTACAAATGGCCAGACTTTGACAGTTACTGCAACTGGCGACATTAATAAGGTTTATACAATTAATGTTACGGCTGAAGATAAGCAGACTCCGACTATAACAGTTACTCCAAATCCTATAGTAGTAAAAGCAGGAGGATCAGTTACAATAACAGCGACCGCGGATAATGGCGAGACAGTAGTCTTGGATATCGAAGATACATCTATCGCGACATTAGCAGGTAATGATGTTACTGGAGTTGTTGCAGGAACTACTAATTTAGTAGCAAGAGTAGCAGAAACAGCAACACATATTGCAGCTGAAGTTCAGGTTGTGATTACTGTAGAGGACAAAGAAGTTCCAACTATTACTGTTACTCCTGATCCAATTGTAGTGAAAGCAGGTGAGTCAGTTACAATAACAGCGATCGCGGATAATGGCGAGACAGTAGTCTTGGATATCGAAGATACATCTATCGCGACATTAGCAGGTAATGATGTTACCGGAGTTGTTGCAGGAACTACTAACTTAGTTGCAAGTGTAGCAGAGACAGCGACACATGCAGCAACAGAAATTCAGGTTGTGATTACTGTAGAGGACAAAGAAGTTCCAACTATTACTGTTACACCTGATCCAATTGTAGTGAAAGCAGGCGAATCAGTTACAATAACAGCGACCGCGGATAATGGCGAGACAGTAGTCTTGGATATCGAAGATACATCTATCGCGACATTAGCAGGTAATGATGTTACTGGAGTTGTTGCAGGAACTACTAACCTAGTTGCAAGTGTAGCAGAGACAGCGACACATGCAGCAACAGAAATTCAGGTTGTGATTACTGTAGAGGACAAAGAAGTTCCAACTATTACTGTTACACCTGATCCAATTGTAGTGAAAGCAGGCGAATCAGTTACAATAACAGCGACCGCGGATAATGGCGAGACAGTAGTCTTGGATATCGAAGATACATCTATCGCGACATTAGCAGGTAATGATGTTACCGGAGTTGTTGCAGGAACTACTAATCTAGTTGCAAGTATAGCAGAGACAGCGACACATGCAGCAACAGAAGTTAATGTTGTGATTACTGTAGAGGATAAGGAAATACCAACTATTACTGTTACACCTGATCCAATTGTAGTGAAAGCAGGCGAGTCAGTTACAATAACAGCGACCGCGGATAATGGCGAGACAGTAGTCTTGGATATCGAAGATACATCTATCGCGACATTAGCAGGTAATGATGTTACCGGAGTTGTTGCAGGAACTACTAATCTAGTTGCAAGTATAGCAGAGACAGCGACACATGCAGCAACAGAAGTTAATGTTGTGATTACTGTAGAGGATAAGGAAATACCAACTATTACTGTTACACCTGATCCAATTGTAGTGAAAGCAGGCGAATCAGTTACGATAACAGCAACAGCGGATAATGGCGAGACAGTAATATTGGATATCGAAGATATGTCTATTGCGACATTAGCAGGTAATGATGTTACTGGAGTTGTTGCAGGCACTACTAATCTAGTTGCAAGTGTAGCAGAGACAGCGACACATGCAGCAACAGAAGTTCAGGTTGTGATTACTGTAGAAGATAAAGAGATTCCAACTATAACAATATCACCAAATCCAATAGTTGTTCAAGTGGGAGAAATAATCACAGTTACAGCAACAGCGGATAATGGTGAGACAGTAATATTGGATATCGAAGATACATCTATTGCGACATTAGCAGGTAATGATGTTACTGGAGTTGTTGCAGGTACTACTAATCTAGTTGCAAGCGTAGCAGAGACAGCAACACATGCTGCAATGGAGATTAAAGTTGAAGTAACAGTTACCGCTAAGCCAGTGCCAGTCTTGACTGTATCTCCAAATCCAATTAGCGTTATGTTAGGCAAAACAGTTGATTTGGATATTACAACTGAAAGCACAGGGGCTATTACTTATACATTCGGTGATGCAACTCTTGCAGAAATCACTAACGAAGTATTGACAGGTCTTGCGGTAGGTACTACAACATTGACAGTTGAAGTAGCGGAGACAGCAGATCACGCAGCGACAAGTGTTGAAGTTAACGTTGAAGTTACAGCTAAGCCATTACCAACATTGACGGTATCACCAGATCCGATCAGCGTTGTAATCGGTAAAACAGTTGCTTTGGATATTACAACTGAAAGCACAGGGGCTATTACTTATACATTCGATGATGCAACTCTTGCAGAAATCACTAACGAAGTATTGACAGGTCTTGTGGTAGGTACTACAACATTGACAGTTGAAGTCGCAGAAACAGCAGATCACGCAGCGACAAGTGTTGAAGTTGACGTTGAAGTTACAGCTAAGCCATTACCAACATTGACGGTATCACCAGATCCGATCAGCGTTGTAATTGGCAAAACAGTTGATTTGGATATTACAACTGAAAGCACAGGGGCTATCACTTATACATTCGGTGATGCAACTCTTGCAGAAATCACTAACGAAGTATTGACAGGTCTTGCGGTTGGTACTACAACATTGACAGTTGAAATAGCGGAAACAGCAGATCACGCAGCGACAAGTGTTGAAGTTAACGTTGAAGTTACAGCTAAGCCATTACCAACATTGACGGTATCACCAGACCCGATCAGCGTTGTAATCGGTAAAACAGTTGCTTTGGATGTTATGACAGAAAGCACAGGGGCTATCACTTATATATTCGGTGATGCAACTCTTGCAGAAATCACTAACGAAGTATTGACAGGTCTTGCGGTTGGTACTACAACATTGACAGTTGAAATAGCGGAAACAGCAGATCACGCAGCGACAAGTGTTGAAGTTGACGTTGAAGTTACAGCTAAGCCATTACCAACATTGACGGTATCACCAGATCCGATCAGCATAGTAATTGGCAAAACAGTTGTTTTGGATGTTATGACAGAAAGCACAGGGGCTATCACTTATACATTCGGTGATGCAACTCTTGCAGAAATCACTAACGAAGTATTGACAGGTCTTGCGGTAGGTACTACAACATTGACAGTTGAAGTAGCGGAGACAGCAGATCACGCAGCGACAAGTGTTGAAGTTGACGTTGAAGTTACAGCTAAGCCATTACCAACATTGACGGTATCACCAGATCCGATCAGCGTAGTAATTGGCAAAACAGTTGTTTTGGATGTTATGACAGAAAGCACAGGGGCTATTACTTATACATTCGGTGATGCTACTCTTGCAGAGATCAACAACGATGTATTGACAGGTCTTGTTGTTGGAACAACAACATTGACAGTTGAAGTAGCGGAGACAGCAGATCACGCAGCGACAAGTGTTGAAGTTAATGTGGAAGTGATTGAAGCACCAAAAGACGCTAGAATCTTAAGTGTAGAATTCTACAATGAAGTAAGCGCTACAATCAATGAAGATGCGAAGACTATTCAAGTAGAGCTTTATAGCTTTGTCGAGTTGAGCAATGTTTCCATCAAGTCAATTTTATTGACATCAGGTGCAGAACTGATTGCTCCTTCGGATATCAATAATATAGACTTCTCTAATGGGGCAGTTGACTTTATTGTAAAAAATGGATCTACGGAGAACATATATAAAGTAACAGCTTCTAATAGGCCAATTGTAGGTCTTGAAATAGATGAAGTTGCTATGACCGGTCAAGTTTCGTATACATTTGATGGAGACAGAACGTTCGATGTTGTGATTAGCGATAGCGAATTCTTATCATCAATTGCAGTTGAGGATATCAAATTTAAAGGCAGCTCGGTTGTATTTGAAAGATCTCATCCAAGAATTGGTCAGCTTTGGGATTATTCAAATGATGGAAAGCTTACTATCTATAATGAATTGGGTGAGCAAGCTACATATTTTATCAATGTTAGATATGCTGAAGACAATTCAGGAAATTCGGATATCAACATTGGAGGAATTGAGGTTAATGATGAGTCAGCAACCGTTGATAATTCAGATAGAACAATCAATGTAACATTGCCTGAAGATGAAGCGGGTACAGTAACGATTACTTCAATTGATTTGCCGGATGGCGTTGAGCTTGTTAGCCCAACATTAGGCACAGAAGTAGAATATGTACCAGGCAAAGGCGGAGTTGACGTAGTATTGAGAGATCAAGATGGCGAAAGCGTAGTGTATAAGCTTTTGGTTAATGGAGATGATTTGCAGACAGGATTAGGTGAGTTTGATGAAATCGAGCTTAAGGTTTATCCAAATCCATCGGCAGGCAGATTCTCGATCGACTTTGGCAAGCACTTGGATGCGAACATCAGAGTAATAGATGTTGCTGGAGCAGAACTTTACAGAAGCGAGGCAAGCGACTCTTACATCAAGATGAACTTGAGCCACTTGCCAGCTGGCGCTTATCATGTGATAGTTTCGGATAGCTATGGAAATAGCGAAACTGTTAAAATTATTATTGTGAAATAAATAGGGGTTTGAATATATGATTGAAAAGCTGCTTGATTATCAAGCAGCTTTTTTTATTATTGGAAAATATTAACTTTTATATTTCATCAATGTATGTGTTTTAATGTAGCTATATATTCTACGATTGATAAAGTTGAAAAGAAGTTTTCAAGGAGTTTAAATAAACCAAGTCTTTTCTCTAAATATCATTTTGTATCTGGGTTTGATCACCCATGGATTCCTGTAATTTCTACTAGTGAACCAAATCAAATTAAGATGATGAAATGGGGGTTGATTCCTCATTGGTTTTCAGAGTATGGGAATGAAAATAATATGGCTAACAAAACATTAAATGCTAGATGCGAGACATTGCAAGAGAAAAAATCTTTTCAGGTTGTAAGTAGGAATAGGTGTTTGGTACTTATTAATGGGTTTTACGAATGGAATTCTTCTTTCGGTAAAAAGTACCCATATTATATTCAAAATGAAACGTCAGAGTTTTTAACACTAGGAGGAGTTTGGGATAGTTGGCTAGATCAAGTGGGGAATGAAGTGCAAACATTTTCTATTATAACTACACCAGCAAATTCTCAAATGGAGACTATTCATAATACAAAAAAAAGAATGCCTCTGATCATACCAGAGGATCGATCAAACGAATGGCTGTCAAATTTTGATGTAAAAAAAGAAATAGAACCATTTCTGGTTCCATTTCAACATAACTTAAAAGCGTATACCGTGTCGAGTTTTATTAACAAACCAAAGAACAATCGAAATATTGATAAAGCACATCAAAATTACAATTATCCTGAACTTGATAATCCTCAGTTAGATCTCTTTTAATTTTAAGTAGATAATGAGACCTTAAGCTCTTTTATAGCTTTACTCCGCTTGCTAATTTTAAGTTTTAAAAATAAGGATAATAGAATGGCTATAGTTAATATTAAAACCATGAGATTCCAATTGGTAGTAAATCCAAACATTTCGACTATATAACTCCCCATTTTTCCGCTAATTATATGAGCTAGAGAAAATGACATAGAGTATAATGCCATATATTGACCTTTATGGTTTTTGTCTGCCATATCCAAAGCTAACTTATTAGTAGAAGGAAAAGCGAGCATTTCACCAAATGTTAATAATGTCATAGAGACTAATATGATGGCTATATTTTTCTCAAAGTTAAGAATTGCAAAGCTTATCAAAATTAGAAATAGGCTAGCAATAGTTATTGACAATTTAGAGAACTTCTTTTCTTCCAATAAGTGTACTAATGGCATTTCGAAGGCAAATATTAGTAAGCCATTGAGTGATATGATCATGCCTATTTGCCACTCGCTTAGATTATATACGTCTTTATGATAGAGTGGAATTATGGAAAACAGTTGCATAAAAGCAATACCTGTAAATAAAACTATCAAGAGAAAGATTCCAAAATCAATTTTTTGATAGTTAGTTGCTTTTTCCTCTGTTTCAATTTTTGATAACCCTGAAGCACTATTCAAATTAAGATTTGACAATGATGCTTTAGGTTTTAATACCATGTAAAGTAGAAATCCAGCTGAAACACATGTAACTCCATCTATCCAAAATAATGCGTAATAACCTATAGAGGTAATAATCAAGCCTCCAACAAAAGGGCCTACCGCAAATCCTAGGTTAATCGCTAATCGAATTAGAGTCACTGATCTAGTTACATTTTCAGGTTTGCTCAGTGAGTTTATAGCTACAAATATTGCAGGCCTGAAAGCATCAGCGAAAACAGTCGTTATGAATATCCCTAAGCAGAAGCTTAAAAATGTATCCATTGCTTGCAAGAATAGGAATGATACACCACTCATAATAAGGCTAGATAGCATCACTTTGTAATAACCGATTTTATCAGTCAATTTTCCTCCAATCCATGACCCAACAAATGAACCTATGCCAAAACAAGTAAGAATTGTCCCAACTTGGGATATTGAAAAATTCAAACTGTCTTGCAGATACAAAGTTAAAAAAGGCATGACCATTGTTCCCGCTCTATTGATAAGCGTTATAAATGCCAGCCACCAAATTTCTTTTGAAAGACCCTTGTAGGCATTCAAATAAGAATTTTTGAATTTCGTAAGAGTAAAATCAATCATAATAGTATAATTTAGGATGACATAAAAAAAGCTCGACATTTACTGCCGAGCTTTGTATATAGTTATTAATATTTATTAATAGATTACATAAACATAGCAGTATCATGATGCACTATCTTTTGATAGACATAAAATGATCTTCTGATATGTTTACAATTCATTGTCATAGTTTCTGAGTAGATTTAATCCAAAATCAGAAATTTAAACTACTTAAGCAAATTAATTTTTAAATATACATGTAGTAAATATAAATTTTTGATTTCAACTTATACTTTATTTTTTTAATACTGTAATTAAATATTTTGTAATATGATTCAATGTCAAGACATTTCATTGAAATTTGAGAGTAAAACGATTTTTTCAAATTTTAATTTATTTGTGAAAAAAAATGAAAAAATTTGTTTGAAAGCGGCTTCAGGAAGAGGCAAGTCTACACTATTGAAACTAATACAAGGTTTTGTTAGCCTAGACAGTGGCTCAGTTTTAATCGATGGAATGAGATTGGAAAGACAAAATATTAATCCTATCAGGGAACGTATAGCTTGGGTTCCACAAAACATTAACTTGCCTGTTGAGGATGGCAATGGACTATTGCGAATGCTTAAAATATATGATCGGAAAAATGAAGTTGTCAAGAAGGCTTTACAGTTAGGTTTAGATGATACTATTATGGATTATAGTTTTGTAAAACTTAGCGGTGGTCAAAAACAAAGAATGATTATAGCTGCTTGCTTGTCAATGAATAAGAAGATTTTGATTATGGATGAACCTACTTCTTCACTAGACGAAGATGCTATTCATCTATTGCTTGATGAAGTATTAAAGTTAGATGAGGTTACGATGGTTTCAGCTTCTCATAATTCTACTTGGCAATCAAAAATGGATAGACTTATAGAACTATGAATCAAATAAATGATATAGGCTGGCAAGAGTTAATGGTTAGTTTGCTTATGCTTTTTATTCCAATATCTTTTTTGGCATATTATAAAGTAGGTATCATTAAGCCGTTATTAATCAGTGTATTTCGAATGATGGCTCAGCTGGGCTTGGTAGCAGTTTATCTGGAGTGGGTTTTCGAGAGGAATAATCCTTGGATAAATTTGCTTTGGGTATTGATTATGATTTTCGTCGGAGTAATGACAGCGATACGTCGAGTGGATCTTCAATGGAAGACTTTTATTATTCCCATGCTAGTAGCAGGTATAACTTCAGTTATGATTGTGGATGCGTTTTTTTTAGGCTGGGTGATAAAGTTGGAATTTATATTTGACGCTAGATATTTTATTCCGATCACGGGTATGATATTAGGTAATTCTCTCAATAATAATGTCATAGGTTTAAATGAATATTTGACCAATTTGAGAGATAAATCAGATCTTTATTATTTTATTTTAGGAAATACCAATACTCAAAAATTAGCTTTGAGACCTTTTATTTCGAATGCTTTTATTAAAGCACTAAACCCAACAATCGCTACGATGTCGGTAATGGGGCTTATTGCTTTGCCGGGTATGATGACTGGTCAAATTTTAGGAGGTAGTCCGCCAGCTGAAGCTATAAAATACCAAATTATGATTATGCTGGCTATTTTTATTGGTAGTAGCTTAAATTTGATATTAAGCGTGGTTTTGGTAAGGTGGTTTGTTTTTGACGGGCTAGGTAACTTGAAAACCAATAAAGTCTTTTTGAAAATCAAAAAATAAAAAATCTGCTCACATGAAGCGAGCAGATTAACAAAAAGATAACGAAATTGAATTAGACAAAACCTACACTAAAATTAATGCAAATGCTGTGCCTATTTTAGCAAACTATTTATGTCTTCAATTTCATAAGCATCTTTCATAAGTTCAATGTTGTCTGGCGAGATGCTTTTTATTTCTATGGCAGGGTCGCCTTCTGTTTGACATTTTGAACCTTCAAGTCCCATATTTTCAATAATTGTCAAAGCTTGGTCAAGGTTTTCACCTTTTCTGATGATAACAAAAAAGTTTTGCTGTTCATCTTCACCAGTGCATTTTTTTAAAAATGGACGTATTTCTTTTGAATTGAAAATTAGATAATTTATAAGCGTGACTACTTGTTCTTTGAAAAAGTGTGGCTTAAAACTATCCAAAGTATAATTTCCGGTCATATTGTTAGAGCTTGTGCTTACAATAAACAAATTACTAAAAAAAAGTATTTTCGTATGAGAGAATATTTTATTTTTTTATCAGCCTTTCAATGCCTTATTGTTATCAAATGTACTCTTTGACACCCAGTTTTCCATTATGCATTAGAAAGATGTTTTCTGCTAAGGCCAGCATTTCATCTTCACCAGGATACATATGAACCGGTGCTATGAAATTCGTTCTAGCGATAATTTCATTGGTAATTACTTCATCTCTAGCCATTCCTCCCGTTAGAAGAATCGCATCCACTTTTCCTTTAAGGACTGTTGCCATCTCGCCAATTAACTTTGACACTTGATAGGCCATCGCTTTAATGATTTCCAACGCATGATTGTCGCCTTCTGTAATTCTGTTGGCAACTTCTTTTCCATCATTAGTTCCTAGATAAGCTTTCATTCCTCCATTGCCCACGACATTGGAGAGCATATCATTTTGAGTATATTTATTGGAAAAGGCATCCCTTATGATGTCGCCAACAGGTAATGACCCTGATCTCTCTGGACTAAACGGGCCTTCACCATCCAATGCTTGATTTACGTCTATAACTCTTCCGTATTTATGAGCGCCAATTGATATTCCACCGCCAAGATGGGCTACAATCAATCTTAGTTTGTTGTATTCTGTATCCATCATTTCTGCATGCCTTCTTGCAATGGCTTTGTGATTGAGCGCGTGAAATATTGATTTACGCTCATAATTTGGATGTCCGGAAATACGTGCGATATCTTCCATCTCATCAACTACTACTGGGTCAGCTATATATGCTTTTTGCCCGATTTGAAGAGCGATATCATGAGCAATCAATGCTCCTAAATTGCTAGCGTGTTTTAAGGTGCTGGACTTCAGATCTTCAATCATTTTTTTATTGATTTGATAGATTCCTGAGGTAACAGGCTGAATAAGCCCTCCTCTGCTGATGATATAATCAAGTTGATTTACATCAATATTGCTTTCGTTTAGCCATTGAAGTATAATCATTTTTCTAAAATCATATTGTTCGTTGAGCGAAGCGAATTTAGAAAGTTCTTGAGAACTGTGATTTATTGATTTTTCAATGAGTGAAACTCTATTTTCGAAGACGGCCACTTTCGTAGAGGTGGAGCCAGGATTGATGACTAGAATTTTTATTTTTTTCATAGACTAAACTGATGCGGCAAGTATGATACTATAAAGTTTTGTAGCTTCTGAATCTGATCTTGATGTAAGCACAATGGGTACTGTTGCTCCAAGAATAACGCTGGCGACAAGTGCGTTGGCAAAGAAGACAAATGATTTGTAGAGAACATTTCCTGATTCAATTTCAGGAGCTAACAATATGTCTGCATCGCCTGCTACCTCGCTTAGAATGCCTTTGTGGACTTTGCTCTCAGGGCTAATCGCATTATCAAAGGCAAGTGGCCCATCGATGATGCAATCTTCTATCTGTCCTCTGCGACACATGATAGATAAGAGCGCGGCATCAAGAGTAGCTTGCATTTTTTCATTCACCATTTCTACAGCTGCTACAGCAGCAACTTTAGGTGTTTCAACTCCAAGCTTACGCAGAAATTCTACGGTGTTGTTTATTATATGTATCTTATCTTGAAGGCTGGGAGATATGTTCATTGCGGCGTCTGTAAGCGCCAGTAATTTGTGATACGCTGGAATTTCGAAAAGTGCGAAATGCGATAGGATTTTATTTTTTTTGAGTCCCCATTCTTTGTTAAGAACTCCTTTGAGCAATTTGGCCGTAGTGATTTTACCTTTCATCAAAATATCTGCTTTGCCATCTCTAATTAATTTAATAGAGTGTTCCACAATTTGATGCTCTTCTTTTAGGTCAACGATCTCTATATTTTTTGTATTGAAATCGATTGAATTGGCTATATTTTTGATTTTAATTTCATCTCCGACTAATATTGGATGAATAATTTGATTTTCCACGGCTAGTTTGACGGCTGAAAGAGAATGTTCATCCGCTGCTGAGCATAGGACTAAACGTTTAATTGTCCCATTTGATTTATAAAGCTGTTTTAGGTCGGCCAGTTTTTTTAACATAGTAGGTATGGTTTTGGGTTTTGAATTGATTGTCAATT
This sequence comes from Aureibacter tunicatorum, assembly GCF_036492635.1. Classification (GTDB taxonomy): domain Bacteria; phylum Bacteroidota; class Bacteroidia; order Cytophagales; family Cyclobacteriaceae; genus Aureibacter; species Aureibacter tunicatorum. The sequence continues at coordinate 124,795 of NZ_AP025308.1, read as the reverse complement.
TCCACTAATCTACCAAATCTAAAACGAAGATTTGCTCATTTAGATTATTTTAGAAAACTAACATGCAATTCTTGTTTGGCACTATTGTGTTCTAATGAAATATTATTTTGACATTAAGCTTATTTAAAGAATTTAAAATTATTATTAATTCAAAAATAATATCATAATATTTATTTTTGAATTTTATTTTCTTTATAATTATGCTTTCTAATTCATGTTAATAGAAGTAAAATAAAAGCTTTTGCTAAGATTAACGTTGATAAATTAGTGACTTTAGGTAAAGACTTGATTTAGTATAATTTATATAAATTCAAAGACATTGGGTATGACTACTGTAGAAAAAAAAGAGAGTTATTCGAATCCTACGAAGATTACGAAGACAAATTCAAAATATGAATGTTTGGACTGTGGGCATCAATTTGTAAGCTTAAGCGCAGCTAAGAGATGCACAAATTGCTGCTCTGAAGAGATTCATGCTATTCAAAGATAATCATTAAAAAAACTTAAAATAAAAAAGCCGGCGAGTTAACTCGCCGGCTTTTTTATTTAATTTATAAAGTTGTTTTTACCAAAACAACGCGTAAATCATCGCAATGAAGCCCATCAGTATAATTGAGCTAATATTGAAGATTGGAGTTGTTTTGAATAAGTCGCTGTTGATTTTGATACCTTTTTCATGTCCTTTGTCAAGTACAGAAACACCAATCATAATGGCGGAAAGAGTTATGAACACTATTCCCATTTGATCTAAAAATGGCATGTTAGGGAACAACCACTTGTCTATAGTCAAAGATATTGGAATAGAAAGCAATGCTACAGACAATGCCGCGTTTGCAGTTGCTCTTTTCCAGAAGAAACCAAAGATAAATATTACTACAACACCAGGGCTAATATATCCTGTGTATTTCTGAATATATTGAAAAGCTTGGTCTAGTACAGAAAGTTGGAATGCAATAGGAATAGCTATAATTAAAGCCACAGCACTTACAATTCTACCTACCATTACCAAATTCGCCTCAGATTTCTCTTTAGCAAAGTAGTTTTTATAGATGTCCATAGTGAAAATAGTTGAAACACTATTGATCATTGAGCTAAGCGATGATACTACTGCGGCTATCAATGCCGCAAAAGCCAAACCTTTGATGCCTACAGGAACGAAGGTATTTAATAACCAAGGATAAGCTTCATCAGGTTTTGCAATGTCTGCGGATAGAGCGAAAGCAGCGATACCTGGTATAACAACGATTAATGGAATGACTAATTTAAGAAATCCGGCAAATACTAAACCTGTCTGAGCTTCATTTACAGATTTTGCGGCTAAAGCTCTTTGAATGATGTACTGGTTGCATCCCCAATAGCTTATATTCGCTACCCACATTGCTCCCACAAGCACAGAAACTCCAGGAAGATCATTATATGAGGCATGCGTTTTTTCTAAAATCAAATCAAATTTTTGAGGAACTTCTTGGTACAACTTGAAAAGACCAGCCATGAATCCATTGCCATCAGAAACAGTGTCTAATGCTAAATAAGTTGTTATAAGTCCGCCGCCAATTAGAAAAATTACTTGTATCACATCAGTCCATACAACGGCTTTAAGACCTCCATAAACAGTATAAGCTGCTGAAAATAATGCTAATCCAATAATTCCGTACATTAAGTCTACACCCATTATGGTTTTAAGCGCCAAGGCACCTAAATAAAGGACAGATGTAAGGTTTACGAAAACATAAACTAATATCCAGAAAACCGCCATGCTCGTTCTAACTCTTGAATCATATCTTTTTTCAAGAAAGTGAGGCATAGTGTAAATTTTTTCTTTAAGGAAAATAGGCAAGAAAAATTTAGCTACTAGAATTAGTGTGATAGCAGCCATCCATTCATATGCAGCGATTCCTAGTCCAATCGCATATCCTGATCCTGACATGCCTATAAATTGTTCAGCAGAAATGTTGGAAGCGATTAGCGAAGCTCCAATGGCCCACCAAGGAAGTGATTTGCTGGCAAGAAAATAGTCTTCGGCATTCTTTTCATGCCCTTTTTTTTCTCTCGACATCCAAAGACCAACTCCCACAATTAGAAGGCAGTATCCTAAGAACACTGCAATGTCCGTGTACGAAAAACTCATTTTTGTAGATTTATTTTAGTTTGAAATTGTTTGCTTTATCAATGATTTGTATTAACAATCTCGTAAATATACAAAATAAATCTGTAAGTACATTATTAGGTCGGTTATGTACAATTTTAGTTTTTTGAACGGTAAAATAAAAAACTCCCCTTCCATATTTGAAAGAGGAGTTAGTATTAGTTGGTTATTTGAATAATATTCTAATTATTTCTTTTTGATCACTTTGCAGCCAACCAAAGCATAGTATAATATGTATAGTTCACCAACAAGAACGATGAAATATGTCATATGAAAACCTCCTAGCATATCAGCTAGACCACCTTGTAAAAGTGGCAGCACTGCTCCGCCAAAAACACCAATCATAAGAAGACCAGAACCCTGACTTGTATGAGGCCCAAGATCTTTGATCGCTAATGTAAATATACAAGGCCACATTACTGAATGGAACAAGCCCATCAATACAAATGCTCCAACACTAACTATTCCTTCGGTAACTAAACCAATACCGCATAATACTATAGCCGAGCTTACAGCGATAATCAATAGTTTGCGACCATCAATCCCTTTCAATACTGAACCTGATAGCAATCTACCAACCATCAATCCTCCCCAGTATAGAGAAGTCATTGTCGCAGCAAATGCTATTAGTGTGGTTCCTCCTCCAAGTATGCTTGGAAGTGATGCAACAGCATCCATAAATGTGGCATTCGCGCTAAGGTCGCCTGTTATGAAAAGAGTTAAGTTAGCTCCAACAGCCACTTCAACACCTACATAAAAGAAAATTGCAACGATTCCTAAAACAAGGTGTCTGAATTTCCACGCGCTTCCTTCAACTTTACCCTCGCCTTCATCATTTTTTGCAGTAGTGCCTGCGATTTCCGGTAAATGAAGCCTACTAACAACAAAAGCAATAATTAGTGTAGTGACAGTCAAGAAAATATAAGGCATATAAACAGCATCGACATGAACTACATCACTACCGAAAATTACCGCTGTTACAAATATTGGAGCCAACACAGTACCTAAAGAGTTGATGCCACCAGCTAAGTTCAATCTTGAGGCAGCCGACTCAGCAGGCCCTAATACTGAGATATATGGATTAATAACTACTTGCAAAGTAGTCAATGCAGCTCCCACAATAAATGATGCTACCAAGAAAATTCCAAATGATTCCAAATACGCAGCTCCTAGAAATGAAAGCATAGCCAAGGCAAGTATCCCTAAAGCAATGATTAGTGTTCCTTTGTACCCATACTTGTCCACAAGTTTACCTGCCGGTGTACCCATGATAGGATAAGCCAAAAAGAAGGAAAATGTAACTAGAGTAGTTTGTAAGTTGTTAAGATCGAAAACATCTTTTAATGGTCCTTGGAGTTGTTGGTTTACAACTGTAAGAAAACCAACGATGAAAAATAAAAAAACCATTATCAGAAATGGGACCGTATAATTTGTCTTCTCCTGCTGTTTTTTTGGAGAATGACTTTCTTTTGTGATAGTAGACATATATAAAATATTATATTATTTTAATAAGTGCTCAAATGAGTTCTCAATGTAAATATCCTAAATCAAGGCCTTAATTGAAAGTCATTATTGATGAAATTTTAACGTATAAGATGTCGGCTTAGTATCATTGTTTATGTTGAATTATTTTGTAATGGGTTGTATTTTAGGTTTTGATGGTTGTTAGGTTGTTTTCTGTTTAATTTTGATTTGTTAATATAGTATTGGTTTTGGGCGATGGAAATTTAAATTAAATTTGTTTTATAGGTGTAAATTATTTCTTGTAAATATAATAAATTTTATTTTTAAGATTAGAGTTGTTAATGGTTTCGCAAAGTTCAAACCAAGCACTATTTAAACATTTTAGAACTCTGAATATTTTTATAGGTGTAATGAAAGATAAGTTTATGAAGCCACCTAAAGATATACATCATCCAGTACATGATTTAATAGGTTCAAGATGGAGTCCAAGAGCATTTGATATTGGTAAAGAAATCTCTTCAAAAACGTTGCATTCATTATTGGAATCAGTTAGATGGGCGCCTTCAGGGTTTAATAATCAGCCTTGGCATTTAATTGTTGGGGACAAGCATAAATACCCTGAGAGTTACCAAATGATCATAGATGTTTTAGTTCCTTGGAATCAGCAATGGGCTATTACCGCGCCTTTATTGATTTTGACTGTCACAAGAGAAAAGTTCGAATTGACAGGAGAGCCTAATAAGCATAGTTGGTATGAATTGGGATTGGCTATTGGAAATCTGACTTTTCAAGTTATGCATGAAGGTCTTTACATGCATCAGATGGGTGGATTTTCTGAAGAGAAGGCAAGAGAGGTTTTTGACATACCATCAGAGTTTGCGCCTGTATCGGTAATAGCTATAGGTTACCGTGGAGATGTTGACCAACTTCCGAGAGAGATTAAAGAAAAAGAGTTCGAGCAACAAGAACGAAAACATCAAAAGGAATATGTTCATTTCGGAAAATGGTAAAATATGGGCTTTATAAAAACATTATTGTTGAAATCGAATTTATAGGGTATAACGAAAATTTGAATAGATGACTTACCTACCGCTACAACATAGAAACACTCATGCTCATAGAGCATTGCAAAGGAAAAGGTGTCTATCACCAGGTTGCAACGGAACGGCATCTGTCAATGATAGAAGGCCAGAAGCTGTTTCTCAGATGAAAGTTGCCAATACAGCAAATTCTAGCAAGTCTTCTAGTTCTGGCAAAGTGATCCAGAACATGATTGACACAAGTCCAAGGCTGACTATGCAAGCAAAATTCAATGAAGATTTCATAGGTTTTGATGGAGGCAGTATGGATATGCCTGTTCAGAGAGCCGCGATGCCAAGAAAGAATAGTACTGGTTTGCCGGATGGAGTATTGCAAAAAATGGAATCGTATTTTAATCATGATTTTTCAGATGTGAGATTCCATAAGAATTCCTCAACTGCGTCGAGTATAGGTGCACTGGCATTTGCTCAAGGCAATGATGTTCATGTTGCTCAAGGTTTTTTTAACCCAAGTACATCCAGAGGGCAACAATTAATTGGGCATGAATTGGCACACGTAGTCCAACAAAAGCAAGGTTTAGTTAGAGCTAATAGTAGTATTAATGGATTGCCATTAAATGATCAGCCTCATTTGGAAAGAGCAGCGGATATGCATGGATTAAAAGCTTCTATGCATAGCTTCTAGTTGAGATATTATTATAGATAATTATTAATAGCAAGACAAATTATTAAGGATTTTGATTCTGTTGGTTTGTGATTTGGAGACAAATAAAATAAGGAACACGATAGAAAGAGAATAACTTCATAGTATGAAAGAAAGAAAAATCACCGTTCATGATGCTAAATCAATGAGCGTTGATGAATTGGAAAAGCTCTTTAGTACTTCTGAGAAAATAGGTCTCAATGAGCATGAAGCTAGCCAAAGAAGAGAAAAATACGGTCCAAATAAGATTACAGAAGAGAAGCATAGCAAGCTTCTCATTTTTTTGAGCTTTTTCATTGGTCCAATACCTTTTACAATTGAGATAGCAGCAGTTCTTTCCGCAGTTGTTCAACATTGGAACGATCTTATCGTAATTTTAATATTATTGGTTTTTAACGCTGTGATAGGTTATTGGCAAAGATCGAAGGCTGATCAAGCTATTGGCGCTTTAAAGAATCAGTTGGCATTGAAAGCTATGGCTTTAAGGGATGGCCAGTGGAAAAGCTTGGATGCGGATCAATTGGTACCTGGAGATATTATCAGAATTCAGATGGGGGATATTATTCCTGCTGATGTTAAATTGGTGAAAGGAGATTTCCTAAGTGTTGACCAATCAGCGATGACAGGTGAGTCATTGGTCGTTCATAAAAAGATATCAGATGTCGCATATAGTGGCTCTGTTGCTAAAAAAGGGAATATGAAAGCCTTGGTTTTTGCCACTGGCACTCATACTTATTTTGGAAAGACAGCTGAGTTAGTCCAATCCGCCAAGAAGAAATCACATTTCAATCAAGCGATATTCAATATAGCTAAGGCTCTAGTGGTTATTAGTATCATATTGGCTATAGTATTGATTGTTTTCATGACGTTGAATCATGAAAGTTTCTTGACCGTCGTTCAGTTTGCTTTAATATTAGTTGTTGCATCTATACCAGTTGCAATGCCTGCTGTGTTGACAGTAATAATGGCAAATGGAGCCTCTGTATTAGCAAAAAAGGGAATTGTTGTTTCGCACTTAGAGTCTATTGAGGAAATGGCAGGTATGAATGTTTTGTGCACAGATAAAACAGGAACATTAACACAAAACAGACTTAGTTTTGGCGAATCGTATGTACATGATGCAAAAGACGAACAGGAATTGTTTTTTTCGGCAGCTTTGGCTTCAGAAGTAGATACAAAGGATCCGATTGATTCATTGATAGTATCAAAATACCGAGATGACAAGAATTTTTTAACAATGAAGTCCATGGAGGTCAAGTTTTCTCCTTTTGATCCTATCGTTAAAGAATCTATTTCCAAAATAGTAGAAAATAACGAAGACCCGAAAGAATTTGTAAAAGGAGCGCCTCAAAAGGTTCTTGAGGGGTTAAAACTGGATGATGAAATCAAAGAAGAAGCAATTCAAAGAGTTGAGCAATTTGCGAATAAAGGTTTAAGAACATTGGCTATTGCGATACGAAAAAAAAATGAAGATATTTTTTTAGGCTTAGTGTCATTGACGGATACGTTAAGAGAGGATACTATTGATACGATCTCAAGAGCAAGGCAGATGGGTATCGATGTTAAAATGATAACAGGAGATAATATTTCTATCGCTAAAGAAATCGGGGAGAAAGTCCATTTAGGGAAAAATGTTTTACATGCCACAGAAGCATTTGAGGGAATTAAAAATGCGAATCAACAGGTGCCTTATTATTTAGAGGAGAAAATTGAGAATGCGGATATATTCGCTGAAGTATTGCCAGAGCATAAATTTGATGTCGTAAAGATTTTGCAGAATCGAGGTCATATTGTGGGCATGACTGGGGATGGAGTAAATGATGCTCCGGCTTTAAAGCAAGCAGATACAGGAATAGCAGTTGAAGGCGCTACTGATGCGGCAAGATCTGCGGCTGGAGTTGTTTTGATGACGGAAGGCTTGAAGGTGATTATTGATGCTTTAGAAGAGTCTAGAAAAATATTTGAGAAGATGAACAGTTATGCTATGTATAGGATAACTGAGACAATTAGGATCATGGGATTTGTGGTTATATCTATGATGGCATTGAAAGTTTATCCTATTACCGCCATTATGATTATTTTATTGGCATTGTTTAATGATGTGCCTATACTGACGCTAGCATCTGATAATGTAATTGCCTCAAAAAAGCCCGTTCGCTGGGATATACGGAGATTAGTTAAATTTTCTTCATTTTTTGGCGTATACGGTATTATTGAAACGTGTTTAGCTTTATATATTGCCCATTTTCATTTTAAGTTGAGCACAGCAGAGTTACAAACATTTGTATTTTTAAAGCTCTCGATTGCAGGTCATTTGACATTATTTGTTACAAGAACGAAACGATTTTTTCTTAAAAGTCCATTTCCTTCTCAAGCTTTGATATGGAGCGCTGTTTCGACTAAATTAATGGTGACTGCTTTAGCTGTTATAGGTTTTGGTTTATTGACTCCAGTATCTTGGCAGATAGCTGTCTTCGTTTGGGTTTATTGCATCGCAGGAATATTCTTGCTGGAGTTTTTAAAGTTGTATTTGCTTAGTCGAGAGAAGCAAAAGCGCAGTTAATTTTAGTTTCGTCATATCAGCAAATTGTTAATATTAAACGATTTTTAATGCTTGCTGTATTTTCTTTATTAAATTTTCTTTTTTTTGTATTATCACTATTGTGTGAATCACCACTGTAGATAATCTTTTAAAGTTAAATAGCATAAATATGAAATGGGCGAATTTTCACAGCCATACAAAGTACTGTGATGGCAAAGGAGAAATACAAGAAATTGCGGAAGAAGCGATCAAAGCGGGATGTATTTCTTATGGGTTTTCATCACATGTTCCAGTACCTTTTGATAGTGTATGGAATATGAAAATGTCTGATTTAAAGAATTACCTTGCTGAGATTGATAATGCAAAGGAACAATACTCTTCTGATATTCAGTTATATAAATCCTTAGAGGTTGATTTTATTCCTAACCTAATAGGTCCTGAGAGCCAATGGATTAAAGACCTGAATTTGGATTATACGATAGGTTCAGTGCATTATGTGGATGCTTTTAAGGATGGAATGCCTTGGGAAATCGATGGCACATATAAATTGTTTTACAAGGGTTTCGATGAGATTTTTAATAAAGATATCAAGTCTGCAGTTAAAAGGTATTTTGAATTGACAAGAATGATGCTTGAAGATAGCCGACCGGATGTCTTAGGCCATATGGATAAGATAAGAATGCATTGCAAGAGTGGTGAGACATTTTTTGATGAGCAGGAAGGTTGGTATGTAGACGAAATTGATAAAACGTTGAATTTGGTAAAACAGAAAAATGTTATTGTTGAAATCAATACCAGAAGTATTTATAAAAAAGTAGCTGATGAGCCTTATCCTTCTGTTGAGACGATTAAGTTGGCAAGAGATAAGAAAATAGATTTTTGCTTGAATTCAGATTCCCATCATTATTCGGAAATCACCAAGGAATTTTCATTCACAGCATCTTTATTGCTTTCACTGGGCATAAAAACCATAAAGGTCTTTGTCAATGGAGAGTGGAAAGATTTTTATTTTAATGAACAAGGCCTTTTGGTTTAAAGAGTTTTATCATGGCTAATTTTTTATGGAATTTTTTCAAACCAAGGTCTAATAAAGATGCATTGGAAAGCAAAGCAATGCTTGACCTATTAAGAGGTCAGGATAGTTTTGTTCTAAATCGACAGTTTTGGTTATTTATTGTCAGTTCTGTGATCGCTTCTGTGGTGACATATTTGATGTTGCAAGCGGGCGTAGTACAACAAGCGTCATTGATGACAGGAATATTTGTTCTTGCAGGGTTGCTATGGGCAACAGAAGCATTGCCGCTTTTTGCTACCGCATTGTTGGTAATAGCTTTGGAAGTTGTGCTGTTGGCTAATCCTATTGGTTTGGATGGATTGGGATTTGCTAATGGAGATTCGCCTTCATATAGAAAGTTTTTCGCTCCTATTTCCAATCCAATCATTATTTTATTTTTGGGAGGTTTTGTGCTTGCTCAGGCATCAGTCAAAGAGGGAGTGGACAAGGCATTAGCTGGTTTTATATTAAAAGTTTTTGGAGGAAAGCCTGCAATGGTATTGTTGGGAATGATGTCAATTACTGCTATTTTTTCAATGTGGATGAGCAATACGGCGACGACTGCTATGATGATGACTTTGACAGTTCCAATGCTTGCTCAATTGCCTAAAGGAGAGCCAATACGCAAAGGAATAGTATTGTCTATTCCATTTGCAGCTAACATTGGAGGCTTGGGGACACCAATTGCATCTCCGCCGAATGCTGTGGCAGTTGGTGTATTAAGTGAGATAGGTCAGGATGTAGGTTTTTTGGATTGGATGAAAGTCGGAGTTCCATTGGCCGCGGTGTTATTGTTTATCGCTTGGGGTTTGTTATGGGTTTTTTATAAGCCATCATCCAAGGACATAGAGCTGAAGGTAGGCAAAGAAAAAATTGTAGGACGAGCTTGGTTTGTGATAGGTGTGTTTTCAGTGACTATTTTATTATGGTTGACAGAGAAAATTCATGGGATACCAACAGCTGTAGTCGCGTTGATACCAGTAGTGATGTTTACGGCGACAAATGTTCTAACTCGAAAAGATATTAATTCCTTAGAATGGAATATTTTGTTGTTGATTGCTGGAGGCATTGCTTTGGGAGAAGGAATGAGTATGACCGGTCTTGATAAAATAATCATTGGGAAAATACCATTGCAACCGGAAACTAGCGTAGCGGTTTTGACAGTTGCGACGTTGTTATTCAGCACATTTATGTCGAATACGGCCGCGTCCAATTTGATTTTGCCTATTGGGATAGCATTAGCTACGAGTATGGTGGGTGCGAATACTCCAACGCCTAAAGTAATTGGAATTAGTATCGCTTTGGTTGCCTCAATGGCCATGTCATTGCCTGTAAGTACTCCGCCGAATGTTATTGCTTATTCAAGCGGAGAAATAGAAACTAAGGATTTTCTTAAACTAGGTTCGATCATAGGATTTATCGGCTTGATTATCGTTTTGCTTTTTGGCGAAACATTGATTGAAATTTTCATAGGCAAGTAGATTTGATCATGAGAAAAATTGTGAATGTGCATAAGCACTCCATAGAGTCGGAAGATGAAGTTTGCATTCGAAATTTTTTTCCTAATGAAATAAATAATATGGCTAAAAGCTCATATTATTCAGTTGGTATTCATCCATGGTTTATAAAGCAAGAAAGCCTTGAAATCGAGCTGGAAGCAATTAAGAAATGTGCTGAAGATGAAAGTTTTTTGGCAGTGGGAGAATGCGGTTTGGATCGAGTTTGCAATACTGATTTTGATTTGCAAAGAAAAGTTTTTGTACAGCAAATTGCAATATCGGAAGCGGTTTCAAAACCAATGGTTATTCATTCGGTAAAGGCTTATTCAGACATATTGTCTTATCGCAAAAAAATGAAGTTGAACTGTCCTTGGATCATTCATGGTTTTCAAGGCAGTGTTCAAATTGCTGAGCAACTTATCGATAAGGGCTGCTTTTTGTCATTTGGAAAAGCGATTTTTAGAAGAAAAATTCAAGAGGTATTTGAACAGTTGCCATTGCAAAAATTGTTTCTTGAAACAGATGAAGATCAGATAAAGATTGCTAAAGTATTAGAGTCTGCTTCAGAAGTTCGAAATATGGAAAAGAACGAATTGAATTCAATTTTATGGGATAATTTTAGTCGTATTTTCGGCTTTTAGTTAAGGTTTTGCGTAAAATAAGTATACAAAGTGATATTTTTTAATTGAGCTATTATTGAAGTTTTTATAAAATTGCCAATTAAATTAAATTATGTTTTGTATTGCCAAATTTCTTGGTTAGTATTAAATAACGAATTGAAAATTTGAATTATTAAATTTTTGGATATGAGCACTCACTTGGTAAATGACTATTTGAAATACATCCTCATAAAGGAAAAAGGTGTTAAAGCTGATGAGAAGGCATTGCCTTTTATTACAATTTCAAGAGACGCTGGTTGTAATGCGCAAAATATAGCGGATAGGCTGGCTGAGATATTGAATGGAAAAACAGAGGAAGATTGGGTGGTGTTGGACAAAGAAATTCTTCAACAGGCTGCTCAAGAATTGAAGCTTCAAGAAAGTGAAATAACAAAACTGATTACTGAAGAGAGAAGTTTGGTAAAAGACATATTGTTGTCATTTTCCGATAACTATTATAATTTGTCAGACTCTAAGTTGAAGAAGACAATTATCGACTTGATTACATCTCACGCGAACAAAGGTCATATTATTTTCATAGGCAGAGCTGCTGAAATGATAACGCAACATTATCCTAATGGCATCAATGTTCATTTGACAGCGCCAAAAAGCTGGAGAATAGATCAGTTGGCTAAAGACCATGATGTAAGCGTAGATAAAGCTGAGGAGATTCTAAACGAAATCGATAATAATAGAAACAAGTATAGAGATTTGTTTACTACAAAGGAGACAGAAGAACCTACTTATGATATCTCAATTAATATGGCTCAAATCAATGAGAATCAAATATTGAATATGATTTTAGAGCAATATAGAGCTTTGAGTTAATTAATATTCTATTAAAAATAATATTTGAGCCACTTTGTGTGGCTCTTTTTGTTCTATCCTATCATTTTCTTAAATGGTAGTAGTTTTCAAAAATCACTTTAATTTTTTAATTACATTTTTCGTCGAACCCTAAAACGGATTATTATGGAAAAAATTGAATCTTTCGAACAGTATCAGCAAATACATAAAAAGAGTGTTGAAAATCCAGAGGAATTTTGGGCTGAAATAGCATCCACTTATTCATGGAAGAAGCAATGGGACAATGTGCTTGATTGGGAATTTGATACTCCGGATGTGAAATGGTTTCAAGGAGGAACTTTAAATATAACTGAAAATTTGTTGGATAGGCATTTGGCTTCCAGAGGCAATAAGCTAGCATTGATTTGGGAACCCAATGATCCAAAAGAAAAATTTGTAAGGTATACGTATAAAGAGCTTCATGAGAAAGTTTGCCAGTTTGCTAATGTATTGAAAAACAATGGCGCTAAAAAGGGAGACAGAATATGTATTTACATGCCGATGATTCCTGATTTGGCTATTGCTGTTATGGCTTGTGCTCGTATTGGAGCTGTCCATTCGGTGGTGTTCGCTGGTTTTTCCGCGCATGCTTTATCTGATCGTATCAATGATGCCGCTTGCAATATTGTTATTACCTCAGATGGATTGTTTAGAGGAGCAAAAGAGATACCTGTAAAGAGAGTTGTGGACGAGGCTCTGAATACATGCGATACAGTTGATAAAGTAATTGTGGCTGAGCGAGTGGGATGGATGCCGAATATGGTCGAAGGCAGGGATGTTTGGTTGCATGATGAGCTTGAAAAAGCTGATAAATATTGTGAAGCGGAGGAAATGAATGCCGAAGATCCGTTGTTTATACTTTATACTTCAGGATCTACTGGAAAGCCTAAGGGAATCATGCATACGTGCGGGGGATATATGGTTTATGCCGGTTACTCTTTCAAGCAAGTTTTTCAATATGATGAGAGCGATATTTATTGGTGTACAGCAGATATTGGTTGGATCACCGGGCATACCTATATAGTTTATGGACCATTATTAAATGGTGCAACTACAGTAATGTTTGAGGGAGTGCCTACTTTTCCAGATGCGGGACGATTCTGGCAAGTAGTTGATAAATATGGAGTAAACCAATTTTACACAGCTCCTACAGCTATTAGAGCATTGATGGCTCATGGTGTTGACCATGTGTTGTCATATAGTTTGGATTCCCTCAAGGTTTTAGGCTCTGTTGGAGAGCCAATTAATGAGGAAGCATGGAATTGGTACCATATTCATGTTGGAAAAGAAAGATGCCCAATCGTTGACACATGGTGGCAAACGGAAACAGGAGGGATAATGATTTCAGGCTTAGGAAGTTCAAGCCCTATGAAGCCGGCTCATGCAGGTTATCCATTGCCGGGAATTCAACCTGTGTTGCTTGACAAAGATGGTAATGAGATAGAGGAAAATGGAGTGGAAGGCTATTTGGCTGTCAAACATCCTTGGCCGTCTATGCTAAGGACGATTTGGGGAGATCACAATAGATGTCAAAAAACTTATTTTTCTCATTATAATGGTTACTACTTCACTGGTGATGGAGCCAAAAGAGATGAGAATGGGATGTATAGAATCATCGGACGTGTGGATGATGTGATTAATGTTTCTGGACATAGATTTGGTACTGCGGAAATTGAGAATGCAATAAACAGAAACGAAAAAGTAGTGGAATCTGCTGTTGTGGGGTATCCGCATGAAATCAAAGGCCAAGGAATTTACGCATATGTGGTTTGCTCGGACGTTGAAAGCGATGAGGAAATTTTAAAAGCTGAAATTATTGAGACTGTTGTTGAGGAAATCGGTAAAATCGCCAAGCCTGAAAAAATACAGATTGTGCCTAATTTGCCAAAGACAAGATCTGGTAAGATCATGAGGAGAATTTTGAGAAAAATTGCTGAGGGTGATACATCTTCATTGGGAGATACATCAACTTTATTGGATCCTGATGTGGTTGAAAAGATTAAAGAAGGAGCTAAACTATTGGAAGTGTAGTTTAAATATAAGAAGCATATAAAAATAAAGGCTGGTGTTATCACTGGCCTTTTTTGTTGAATTTTAATAAAATAATTTCAATTTATATATTATTAACCTTATTTTATTGGTTTGAGGGGCTAATACTTTTTTATGAAAAATAATACGAATAATAAATCCTGGTCATGGATCCCAACATTATATTTTACGGAAGGACTACCTTATATTTTAATCATGTCCGTATCGGTGACGATGTACAAAAATCTAGGTGTAAGCAATGAGGATATTGCTTTCTATACGAGTTGGTTGTACTTGCCATGGGTGATTAAGCCGTTTTGGAGTCCATTTGTAGATATTATAAAAACGAAGCGATGGTGGATCGTCACTATGCAATTATTCATGGGGGCATTGTTTGGTATAGTAGCGTTTACATTAACGACAGATTTTTATTTCAATTTGTCAATGGCTGTATTAGCTTTGATGGCTTTTAGTTCTGCCACACATGATATTGCGGCTGATGGCTTTTATATTCAAGCGTTGGATTCTCATTCCCAGAGTTACTTTGTCGGGATTAGAAGCACATTTTATAGAGTTGCGATGATTTTTGGTCAAGGCTTTATGGTGTATTTGGCAGGACAATTAAACAGTACTTTTGGCAATATGAAGACCGCATGGATGATAGTCTTTTTGATTTCATCAGGTATTTTGGTAATTGTTGGTTTTTATCATAAATGGGTTTTGCCGAAACAAAAAGCTCCTACAAATAATGATGTACAGGGAAATAATGAGAGAGCCTCATACTGGAATGCGATCAAGACCTTTTTTCTTAAAGATGGCATAATCTTAAGCATACTTTTTATTCTTTCTTATCGACTGGGTGAAGCGCAGTTAGTGAAGATCATAAGTCCATTTTTATTGGATGGAAATGAAGCTGGTGGCATGGGTATGGATAATGAGCAAGTGGGAGTTTCTTATGGAACGATTGGAGTGATAGCTTTGGTGATTGGAGGGATATTAGGTGGAAATGTAATAGCGAAATATGGCCTGAAAAGGTGTTTATTGATAATGATTTTATCACTAAATCTGCCAAATGCTTTGTATATGTTGTTGGCTTATTATATGCCTCAAAATGATTATATTTTGACTATTGTAATTTCTTTAGAGCAATTTGGCTATGGATTTGGCTTTGCGGGATTTCTGGTTTATTTAATGTATTTGTCTCAAGGCAAGTACCAAACAACTCATTATGCTTTATGCACTGGCTTGATGGCTTTAGGGATGATGATTCCGGGAATGTTTAGCGGAATGTTGCAGGAAGAATTGGGGTATCCATTATTTTTTGGATGGGTATTGGCTTGCTCATTGCCATGTTTATTATTGTTGAAATTTTTAAAAATAGATCCTGATTTTGGAAGAAAGTTGTAATCATAATCAATGTTGTCATCATGGGAAATCGCCATTATTCATGCATTTGAAAGATCATGAATGGGTGGAATCAATGATGTCTCGGATGACTTTAGAGCAAAAGGTGGCGCAAAGTATTTTTGTCGCAGGTTTTGCTCATTCTAATAAATGCAATGAAGAAGAACTTGCTGAATATGTTGATGACCTGAGTATTGGTGGAATCACATTCTTTCAAGGAGAGGTTAGAAAACAAGCTCAGTTGATCAATTATTTGCAAGAGAAAAGTCGTTTTCCATTGATGATGACTATCGATGCAGAGTGGGGTTTGGGAATGAGGCTTTCAGATGCTGATGATTATCCTTATCAGATTGCACTAGGAGCAATAGAGGATAACGCCAATGTATATTGGTTTGGCGATAGAATTGCGAAGCAATGCAAAGCATTGGGATTTCATTCTGCATTGGGACCTGTTATTGACATTAATAACAACCCTGATAATCCTGTAATAAGCTTCAGGTCATTTGGCGAAGATAAAAATGACGTGCTAGAGAAGGCAAATAAGATCGTTACAGCATATAAATTAAATAGGCTGTTGGACTGTATTAAGCATTTTCCAGGACATGGAGATACTCATATTGATTCTCATTTAGAATTGCCTGTTTTGGAGTTTGATAATGAAAGACTTGAAGCAGTAGAGTTATTTCCTTTTAAAAAATTAATAGATGAAGGTGCTTCCTCGGTAATGGTCGCTCACTTGAAAGTCAAAGCATGGGATGACTTACCTGTTTCAATTTCAAAAAAAATTATCAAAGAAAAGCTGCGAGAAGAGTTGGGCTTTGAAGGCTTGGTGATAAGCGATGCTTTGGATATGGGAGCTTTGACTAGTTTATATAGTCGCGATGAAATCGGTTATATGGCTTATAATGCTGGGAATGACATTCTTTTGAATTGCCCCGAGCCAAGATCGACAATAGGTAAAGTTTTTTCAGCGGTTGAAAAGGGAGATATTTCTCTAGAGGAAGTAGAAAGTAAATGCAGGCGAATATTAGCAGCGAAACTTTGGCTAGGTCTTTCTGAAGATCAACATTTGGATATTGATCAAGTGGAAAATTTTTTAAAAAATGATCAGGAGGCATTGATTTTAAATAAAAAGCTAGCCGAATATTCATTGACTTTATTGAAAAATGATGACAACAGGCTTCCATTTAGAAAACCCGAAGTTAAAGATTTGGCAATTTTATATATTAATAATCAACAGAGGACAAGAACTGTTAGGGAAGAAGTAGCGCATCATTTGATCGCATTGGAGAATGATGAGAAGGATGAGCTTGCTTTATTGGAGCAATATTATTTGGGAGCGGATATTCATATGCTCAGTGGGGGCGAATCATATGAAGACATTCATAGCCTGATTGGCTCAAAGAGTCCTGTGTTGATTTTTCGAAATGGAAATATGAAGCCGTTTAATAATTTTGATATTAGTGATGAGTTGATTGGGCTAGTGGATGATGTTCTAGAGAAAACTAATGGAGTTTTTATGTTTTTAGGCAACCCTCTGGCTTTGCAGTGTTTTAAAAAGCTACTGTCAGCTTCAGTCATTTTAATGGGATATCAGTCTTCTGCATTTACGCTTGAAGCAATAGTTAGAGCTTCCTGTGGTTGGGGGAAAGTTAATGGAAAACTCCCGGTAAATATTGGAAATATTTTCAGAGCAGGCGAGCGGATAGGTCTTTATTGAATTTTTTGTAATAATTTTAATATATTTGTGCGTTAAAATAATTACGAAAGAGAATATAAGAATTAGTTGATGGAAACGTGGTTTGAGCGTACAGAGCTTTTGTTGGGTGAGGATCAAGTGAAGAAACTCAATGATGCGAACGTGCTTGTGATAGGTTTAGGCGGAGTAGGTGGTATATGCGCGGAAATGATTGGCAGGTCAGGCGTTGGCAAAATGACAATTATCGATGGAGACACAGTTGCTAGAAGCAATCGAAATAGGCAAATAGCTGCACTTTCTTCTACCGAAGGGAAACTAAAAAGTGAGATTATGCGTGAAAGGTTAATAGATATTAATCCGGATTTAGATCTTACGGTAATTTCCGAATACATAGAAGCGGAGGAAATGGGCAACTTGCTTGATCAACCATTTGACTATGTTGTCGACTGTATTGATACTCTGGCTCCTAAGATAGTTTTTATTTCGGAAGCTTTGAAAAGGGGGCATAATTTAGTCAGCTCTATGGGTGCAGGAGGTAAAATAGACCCGACGCAAGCTAGAGTCGCTAATTTATGGGATACTTATAATTGCAAGTTGGCATTTTTTGTACGTAAGCGTTTAAGAAGAATGGGTGTTGAGGAGAAGAGGTTTCCTGTAGTTTTTTCACCAGAGGCGATCGATAAATCTCGAGTTTATGAAGCTGAGGGTAAGAATAAAAAATCAGTGATTGGGACTTTGTCTGTACTTCCAGCGACATTTGGTGTTTTTTGCGCTTCTTTGGTTATAAGAGGCATATTAGGTGAAAAGTTAATCTAAACATAAATCCAAGGTTTGTGCCTTGGTTTGATTTTTGGCTAAATTTTATTTTTCAGATATATTTCAACGGTAGAAAGTATGAATATAAGGAAAGCGTATAGCTTTGACGATGTATTGATTGTACCTAAGTACAATAAGATCAAGTCGCGACAAAATGTAGTTTTTAAGACTAAAGTGACTAGAAATCATGATATCGATATACCTTTGGTAATCGCTAACATGGATACTATATGTGAAAGTACCATGGCTATAGCTGTAGGGAAATTGGGAGGACTGGGAGTTATTCATAGGTTTTTGACAATTGAAGAGCAAGCCAATGAAATTCGCAAAGTAAAAGAAAGTGGACTTTTGACTGCGGCGGCATTAGGAGTCAAGGATTATGAGGAGCGATTAGCCGCTTTGGATGTCGAGGGAGTTGACATTATCGTTTTGGATATCGCTCATGGACATAGTGAATCCGCTAAGGATGCTCTTTTGTATATTAAAGATAAATATCCCGCTATTGATGTCATGTGCGGCAATATTGCCTCAAAGGAAGCCGCTCAGGATTTATTGGATTGGGGAGCTGATGCGATAAAAGTGGGTGTAGGCCCAGGGTCGATGTGCACAACAAGAATTATGACGGGGTGTGGGGTTCCGCAACTTACAGCTATTGATGAAGTGTATCAAGTTGTAGGAGACCAAGTGCCAATTTGCGCTGATGGAGGAATCAAACAAGCTGGTGACATTGTTAAGGCAATAGGAGCAGGAGCTGATAATGTGATGATTGGCTCTTTGGTTAGTGGCACCGTTGAGACTCCCGGCGATATTGTTCAGGTAAAAGGCAAGCCGTTTAAAATATATCGAGGAATGGCTAGTTTTGACGCTGCTATCCAAAAGCTTGAAAAAGACAATCAAAAGACAAAAGAAGTTATAAGCATAGAAGGCGAGAAAACGAAAGTACCTTTTAGAGGTCCTGTGCAAAATATCATTAAGAAACTTTTAGGAGGTTTGGCTTCTGGCATGACTTATAATGGTGTTTTAACTATTGATAAACTAAAGGCCAATGTTGAGTTTGTTGAGATCACAACTTCTGGCTTGTATGAGAGCAAAGCTCACGGCTTGGTCAAGTAGTTTTTAAAATACATAAATTTTATAATAAGAAGAAAGAGGCTATATAATAGGCCTCTTTTTTTGTGAATAAATATGTAATAATTTGAATGATATTATATTTTTTTATTCAAAATAATTATATAGCACGGTTTAATTTTTGGAATGTCTATATTGATGAAATTCCTTATTTACTAAAGGGGAGAGGTCATTTGAAGCATTTTATATTCAGATTAGAAATTAATGAAATTTAAATTATTCATTGTTTTATTTGTAGTCATTTCAGTACCGTTATTTTCTCAAACCAAGGATTCAAAATACGAGGCGATAGGTCTTACTTTGAGTGGTGGTGGAGCAAAAGGTTTAGCCCATATTCCATTATTGAAAGCGATTGATAGTTTGCAGATTCCTGTAAAATATGTTACAGGCACAAGCATGGGAGCGATCGTAGGTGGTTTGTACTCTATTGGATATTCAGGAAAAGAGATTGAAGAAATAGCTTTGAGTATTAATTGGGGAGAAATATTAACGAATAAAATCAGTCTGAAGGATATCGATATTACCGAAAAAAGCGATTATGCCAACTACATTATTGAAGTTCCAATAGATAAAGGCAAAGCTAAACTGCCTTCAGGGTTGATTACAGGACAAGCTTTGTATAATAAATTGTTTGAGCTTACAGCCAAATCATATAAAGTGCAGAGTTTTAAAAAGTTCCCTCGAGAATATGAATGTGTTAGCACTAATATAATTAACGGAACCGCTGTTGCACTGGATTCTGGAAACTTAGCCTTGGCTATTCGTTCAAGCATGGCTGTGCCTTCGGTTTTTACTCCAATAGTTTATGACAGTATGTTATTGGCTGATGGAGGGATGATCTTGAACTATCCTGTTAGCACCTGCAGAGAACTTGGCGCCGAATATATCATCGGCTCGGATGTATCGCATTATGAAAACTCCATAGATAGTTTGAATAACATTGTTTCCATATTGATTCAATGTTCGCAATTTAAAGATCTTGAAATTAGGCCACAACAGATAAGCTTAACAGATTTGTACATTCATCATGATTTAAAAGGATATTCATCAGGAGATTTTAATAGTACAAAAGAGATCATTGAGTTGGGTGAAAAAGCTGTGGAAGCTAATATGGATGCTTTGATAAAGCTTGCTGATGAGATCAAAAACTCGGACTTACCTAAGGAAGTAATAGAAGAGTTTGAGCCTGTGGACTCTGTTTTAATATCAAATATTAGGATTACAGGTTTGAATGAAATTAGCGAAACATTTGTAAAGGGAAAAATTGGTTTTAATGAAGGAGAGTATTTGAAGATCGAAGAGATTGAGGCAGGTGTAAGGAAGTTGTACGGGACGCAATTCTTTGAATATATATATTACGATATAATTTATGAGGATGGAAAAAGTTATTTGACGATGGATTTTGAGGAAAATCCGGAGATGTTTTTCAAATTCGGAATTCACTATGACAATGACACTAAATCTTCTATCATTTTTAATACAAATGTTAAGAATTTATTGGTTGACCAATCAAAGTTTGACTTGAAAGCAAGTATATCTGAGTATCCTATCGCTGACTTGTCTTTTTATAGATATTTTGGGAAGAAGCAAAATTTTGGCTATCGATATTCAACTTACTATGAAAGAAACGATTTCCCTGTATATGAGGGAAATAATCAAATTACAAGATTTAAATCCGATTTCATAAGTATTAAATTGGATTTATTGAAATTAAATAGGCTTAATTCATTTTTAGCTTTTGGCGCATCTTATGATTTTTACAATCTTAGATCATCCTATATTGACGCACTGAACCCTGAGGAAAGAATAGATTTTAGGAATAGATTAGAGAATTTAACCTTTAATATGGAGGGAGTGTTTAATACAACGAATAAGCGCTTCTATCCTACGCAAGGGGTTTTTATGAAAGGTTCTGCGGGGATGTATTTTATTACCAGCAATAAAGCAAATTTTGAAAGCAATGTTAGCGCTTTTAGTAGAGACTCTATTGAAAGCCTATTGGTCTTGGACCCATTCTTAAGAATAAACTTTCAAATGAGATTTAACCAGCCTTTGCAAAATAATAAAATATCAATTTATGAAGAATTCAGATTGGGCTTAACCGCCAATAGTAGCGAGAATTCTTTTTACGCATTTCAAGTAGGTGGTTTGAATGATTATAGGTTCTTCTCTATTCCTTTTATTGGTTTGCGTGATAAAGAATATCTTGTTAATCAATTCATGATCGGAAGGTTTGGGCTTCAATTTGAAGTCTGGAATAACTTTTATATAATCCCAGAAGCTAATTATATGCTATATTCTAGTCAAGCTTTAGAAGATTTATTCGAACATAATACTTCTGATGCTTACAATAATATTTTAGGATATGGCTTGACTATAGGGTACAACTCAATTCTGGGACCATTGAATATAACATTAATGAACTCAACATCAAGTACTCCTGTGCAAGTGTATGTAAACCTAGGGTTTATTTTTTAAGGATTGATGTTTAGCTTATATTCTAGTATGACACCAAACAAGCGATCATTTTGAGGAATTTTATATGAGTTAATGATTCCATCTTGAATCCCATACCCTGGGTCGGAATATTCGCGGCCCAATAGATTTCTCATATAAAACTTAATATTCAAACCATTTATAATATTATTGTAGGCAATTGCCAAATGGAGTAAGAATAAATCTGGAAATTCTCCTTTTGTATTTTGAGGAAGACTTGTGCCATCTCCCACAGTGCGTTTTGATAAATAGTTTCCTCGAAGGTTTATATTCAAATGATTGAAGTATAGGGAGTTGATTCCAAAGTTGAAAACATGATTTGAGATACCCCCAATTCTAACCTTATCCGTTGAGTCGTTTTGCTGGATTTTTGGGTCTAAATAAGTATAGTTGGCATAAAAGTTATATTTCTTGACTTTGTATTTTACACTGGATTGAACTCCTTTGATAGTTCCTTTTCCTGTATTTTGATATTGATATTGTAATTCGCTTGTTTCATTTAATTCAACGAGATCGTATAAATCATTGTAAAAAGCCGAACAATCGAATTCAAAACTTTTGTCATTGTACCCGAAATTAAGTTCATAATTAATGTTTTTTTCAGGAGCTAGATCAGGAGCATTTATTGGAATAGATTCACTAACTTTGAATCTTTCCATCATTGTTGGTTCTTGAAAACCTGTTTCTGTTAATAGTTTTAGGTGGAAATTTTTAGGAGTTAAAACCAAGCCGAGCTTGTGATTAAAAAGGGAGCCATATCCACTTTTTTGATCAATTACATTGTAGTTCCATCTAATTCCTGCAACTATCTTTGCCCACTCATTGGCTTCCAATTGGCCTGTAATGTAAATGCCTATGTCGTTGCTGTTATGCTTCAATGATGATTTGCTAACAGTATTTGAGCTGTCAGTTTGTAACAAATCCCCTTGTATGATAGAATTTCGATAATCTACTCCTCCTTGCAAATAAAAATTATCACTTGCTTGGTACTGAACCAAAAGCTTGTTTCTAAACTGATTAGATGATTGGTACAAGTCAGTTGTGTTCCAATAGGAAGGTCTTTCCATTGCAAGGTCGGCTAAAGTTAGTCTCGAAGTAGCGTAACTTTGCAAGGTGGTATTTAAAGTACCATCTTTTACTTTAGATAATTGATAATAAGCTGAATTGTAAATGGTAAATTTCTTGTTGAAACTCTTTTTATACTGTAAGTATAAAGTTGATTGGCTTGGTTTCCATAAATTATTGTTTTTTATACCAGAAGTGGAGTATGATGTTCCATTATTGGTAAATCCTTGTTCACTCATCCAAGTTCTGTAACCAAGTAAAATGTTGTTGAAATAAAGTTTCCCTTCTACATATATTTGGTCTATATAATTAGAATATGCAGGTTTCCTATTATTTATAAGTGTATCCAAAGATGAGACATCTAGGTTTTTTGCTACTGCCTGACCCTGTTGTGAAGGAGAAATGGAGATAATTTGCCCAGATTCATCTTTTTGGACATCAAGGTTTTTGTTGTTTAAAAGATTAGGATATTTTCTGGCAAACTCCCTAGCTTCATTTCCATAGATTGAAAGTGATTGATTATAATCAAAATTTGAGTAGATAGTCGAA
Source organism: Aureibacter tunicatorum (assembly GCF_036492635.1). Taxonomy (GTDB): domain Bacteria; phylum Bacteroidota; class Bacteroidia; order Cytophagales; family Cyclobacteriaceae; genus Aureibacter; species Aureibacter tunicatorum. Next base: position 101,657 of record NZ_AP025308.1, on the reverse strand, counting down.
TCATAAGTAAATTCGCTGAAATCAGATAAGTCTCTGAACTCATCATGATAGTATCTAAAGGTCAGGTCCGCACCAAAAGATTCAGTTTTTCCGTTAATGTTTAGATCCGCAAAATAATTGTTTTCAGTGCCATAGGATACATTTGCATTTACATTGAGGTCTTTACGATCATCATGAGAATAAGTGATAATATTTACTACACTAGCGTAAGCGTTTGCTCCATAAATTGTGGATGATGGTCCGTAGATAACTTCTATCCTTTTGACATTTGATATGGGGAGTTGCGAGGAAAATTTTGATTGATTAGACCAAAAATCATTGATTTGAATCCCGTTGATTAAGAATAGAGTTTTGTCTGATTCTTTGCCTCCAATTCCTCGGGCATCTATCTTGGTTGTGATTGTGCCATTGATATGTGAAACCTGAAAACCTGGAATATCCATTAGAATTTGTTCTAATGTCGTATAGGCATTTTGATCAATCATTTGTCTAGTCACGACATAGGTTTGACTTGGAGCTTTTCGGATGTTTTCTCTCTTCTGGGAGGCGCTAAAGATTAAATTGTCAGTAAGTCCGTTTTTGATCTTTTCGATTATTTCAAAGAAAACTTTTGGATCTTCAACGTCAGGCGTGAACAATGGATTCATATTGATGAGCTTGATCGCATTTTCCTCAGCTTTTGGAAAGTCTTCAAGTTGTATATAGCAAAGCACTAATCTGTGATAGGCTCTTTCTAGTTGATTTTTATTAAATCCGTTGTTATTAAGGCAAAATTCCAGTTTTTCAACAGCATCCTCAAACAGCCCAATGTCATAGTATGATTTTGCTATTTTTAGTGTAGAAGTTCCACATCCTTGTTGCGAATAGACAAGGTGATTAAATGAACAGAAAAGTATTAAGAAGAGTAAATATTTTTTCAAATGTTTATATTTCATTTTTTAATAAAAATTTATACATGTCATCGATATCAGCAAACCAGATTTTCAGATCATTTGCTCTTCCAATGGTGTAGAAGTAATTATTATCTTTAGCTTGATTAGATGCCAATACCCAGCCTTGGCTAGAGTTGATATCGAAAGAGCTGACTCTCGAAATTTTCTCGTCCATTTTTCTAAAATTTAGAAAATTATCGTAGCTGGTGCTGATAATATTCATACTACCATCATTGTGATTAAGCACTATTCCAGTAACTGCTGATTTATGTTTATGCAGAAGTTCTTTTGATTTATTATTTATATCAATAACCAAGACCTCTCCATTTTCACATCCTACGGCAATAATATTGGAGAGCGAATCATAACTTATGCAGGAAATACGTTTTCCAATTTTTATAAATGGCTTAGGCTTTTCATTTTTATTGGCTAAATCATATAGATAAAGATTTGAATTGCCGACGATATAGGATCCTTCTTCTATGAATGGGGTGGCTGTATTCTTGCCGACTTCGACGATTCTTGCGTAAATGATTTCATCATCTATAAATTTAAAAAGATGAATATGTTCCTGAGTTACCGCGAGTATATTTTGGTCTATATCTGTCTGGCTTACAAATATTTGATTGATAATTTCTTCGGGGAGTTTAGTCTTTGATTTAACTACTTTTTTCTTATTGTTTTGATTCTGTATATTGATCGCAAATAATTCTCCCTGCTCGCTTCCTGCGAATATATATTTCTTATTAACATCCAATGCTACAGATTTAATAGAAGCATCTAGCTTATAGCTAAGAATTTCTTGTAAACCTGATGGAACACTTCTATAGCCTTTTATGACACCATATTCATCCCCAGTAATTACCATACCAGATACTGAATCAACAGCAATACATAGAGTAGGTCTATTTTCATTGTTATAATCCAGATTAATATTTGTTGATTTGTTTACAGCATTTCTTAGTGCAAGGTATAGCTCGCCACTTTCATATCCGTCATTGTATATCTGATTAAGCTGATAAGTGTCTATCATGATTTTTCTTAAATCTTTATAGTCCAGATCAGGGTTTCTAAGTGCTTGAAGGACATTGATTTTGATTTGATCTTGATATCTAAGCGTATCCGCTTCAGCTTTGGATCTAAGAGCTAGGTTTTTAGCTGATTCAGCCTCTACTCTTGCTTGCTTGGCTTCTTCCGCTTTTTCGTTAGCAATTTTATTCGCGTTTTCAGCGCTTTTTTGAGCAATAAATGCTTGGTTTTTGGCTTTTTGAGCATTGAACATTGCTTCATATGCAATCTTTTTTTCTTGCTCGGTTTTTTTCTGCAGGTTTATGGCATCTTGTTCAGCTTGAATGGCTCTGTTACGAGATTCTTGGGCCAAGCCCATAATTTTAAGCGCTTTAAGCTCGCTTTTATGCGATTTTACTTTTTCTTTTATAGCGTAAATCGACAAAAAAATCGGAATTAAACTTAATATGGCTATTGTGCCGGCAAAGATTCTAGCCTTTTTGATTCGACGAACTTGTTCAAGCTCTTTTTCTTTAACCTCTTGATCAAATACTCTTTGGCTTTCTTGTAAAAACTCGATGGATTGCTCAAAGTTGTCATTATATCGAGTTGACCATTGTTTTGTAGGTTTGTTCTTAACCATCCAATCCCGTGCAATTTCTAGTTCGGGATCTTTATATAAGCTTGAAGCTCCATCTTTATATTCTAGGCAGTCTTTGGAAAGCCTTAGATAGATATTTGAGCTGAGCTCTTCCTCTTTTATCCAATTTTTCAACCGTGGGGATTCTTCAATCAAAGCGATATTTCGCAGTGAAACTTTCGCCAATGCATTGATATTATCTTCATTGTTGAAACTGGCCAGATCATCTTCTATATTCTCATTTGTGGATTCAACTAGAAAATTTTCTTTATCTGTAAAATTGGACAACAGCTCATAAATTTCTTCTATTTTGAGCTCCGTAAGTTTAGATAACTCTTCCAGTGATGCTTGAGGCAGTTGATTCGCATCAGAAACTAGTGGAAGTATCCTTTTAAATATATGTTCAGTTGCTTTTTGTTGATCTTCTTCTAACGCATTAAATCTTTTCTCAAAGAAGTGGTTCATTGATAGTTTTAACCCTGAGATAGATGTATAGTACTTTTCAGTAATAATAGTTTCCTCAGGTTTTTTTGTTTGCTCAAAATTTTCAATCAATTTAAATAGCGTATAGCTTAGTTTGCTTAATTGAAAAGTTTCGCCTTCAAGATCATCAATGATTGTATCTTGCAGTGTTTGTTCAATTCTCAGATCGACTAATTCTGCTGGGTTTTTGATGATATTTTTAAAGTCAGTCAAGCTGAAGGGAGGCATGATGACTTGAGATTTATTTATTTTTTCAGAAAGGCCTGGGATGATAGTTGAAAGTTCGAGGTAGTCTGTTTGAATAACATTCAATATATGAACTGGAATAATATCTTGAGTGCTCAAGTTGATTAATTGATTGATAAAATTCCTATTGTCCTCTGATATTTTATTTGAGTGCTTTAAGTCGAATAGCTTTTCAAATTGGTCAAGAATCAATAGAACTTTTTCATCTTTCTCAAATGAAAACTTTTGAAATATCTTTATCAAAGCATCATTGTCTTTGGATAGAGTTTCATTGATTTCAATGAGGAGTGATGGATCTGCTTTGGTGTTTCCAGTGATTAGGCCATGAAGCTTTTTGCTTAAATTAGCTTTGATATCATGATCTATGGAAACATTCAGAATATTCCACCTTTCTTTAGATGTATTCTTAAGACTATTTATTTTTGGAATCAATCCTGCAGAAACAATCGAGCTTTTCCCAGAGTACTTGCCTCCAATTAATGTTGAAAACCTATTGTTGCGGATTTGAATTATAAGTCTATTGATAAATATTTCATTGCCAAAATAAAATTGCTTGTCTTCCTGTGTGTATGAAAACAGTCCTTTGTAGGGGTTTGAAATTTTTTTACCTTTCTCCGCGCTCATCAATTTCTATTTTTTGATATTATCCTCAGTTCGAAAAACTATCCTTATATCATAAAGTTTTAATAGCACTCACTTTTATGATGTTATAATGTCAAAAGAAAATCTTTTAAAGTCGATATATTATCAGCTGTGCCTAATCGTGGTGATAATTTTTATTTATCTGATGTCTTATTTGGCAAATATTCTGATCCCTTTGGTACTTGCTGTATTTTTAGGAATTCTGTTTCAACCTATCTTGAAATACTTGAAAGCTAAAGGCATTAATCAGTATATCAGTTTAGTGATTATTCTTTTGATGTTGTTGGGAGCTGTAACATTGTTTGGAACGGTGGTATCGAATACTTTGAATCAAATAATAGGGGAGAGGCATCAATATTTGGAGCTTCTTGATGATAAAACATCAGCGATTCTGCATGCTTGGAATAAACTATCTGGAAATGATTTTAACTTTACTTCATTAGTTCAAGATATTATTTCCCATATAGACGCTAATTGGGCTTTAAGAGCTTCAGGATATCTTTTAGCAGAGGTTGGAGACTCTACTGAGGTATTTTTGTTGACATCAGTTTTTTTGATCTTTCTTATTGACTCGATTATGAATTACCCATCCTACATTGCGTACTTGATTGGGCAATCCAATAATAGGAATCATATTATTGAGCGATTTGAAGTGGTGAAAAAATCAATAGTCAAGTATATTATAGTTAAAGCAGTGGCGAGTTTTAGCATGTCGGTATTATTTGGATTGACTGCTTTGTCGTTTAATTTGGATTTCGCATACTTTTGGGCTTTCATCACCTTCTTTATGTACTTTATCCCTACAGTAGGAGCTTTTGTTGTTACTATTCCGGTTATGGTATTGGCTTATATTCAACTATCTTTTCCATCATTCATTATTTTGACATCGATACTTTTTGTAGGACAGTTTGTGATTGCGAATTTGATTGAGCCTCGTTACTTGGGGAATTCGGTTTCTTTAAGTCCAGTGTCAATATTGGTGGGGTTAATATTTTGGGGGTATTCTTGGGGAATTATCGGTATGGTCTTGTCTGTTCCGATACTGATAGTGATCAGGGAAATTTTGAAGAATTTCCCTGATTTTAATTTCTTTGTTCGCCTAATAAGTAAAAGAAATAGTTAGTTGCTGATTTCTATATCTGTCCAGACCATCATGTGGTCAGAGGTGTTTTCCATTTTATAATTAAAGTCTTTAAGGCTATCAGGCCAAAATACGCCACTGTCAACAACTTTAATATTGTATGAAGGCAAAATATAGTCTACTCGCATTCCCCATTTGGATGTTCTTGTATTTACATTATTTCCAAGCGAGTCCAGTTTATGTTCTTTTGAGTAAGCTATAGCTCCCTTGCTTGATGGGATAAAGTCTCCACTAGTAACTTGTTGATTGATTTTACTATTGTCAAAAAATTGAAGAATAGCTTTTTGATAACTATCGCCAGCTTCAGGATCGGCGTTCATATCTCCCATGATCACGAATCTATCATTAGGGTTCAATCCTCCTTGGACGCCTTTATCGCTCACAATATAACTTGCTGAGGAGTCGCCTTTGATATAATCCGATAGAAATTTAATTTCGTCGTAGTTTCTTTTTCCATTGCGATCTTCCGGTCCGTCAAATACAGGTGGAGTAGGATGCGCGACAATTGCGTGAATTATGCTTCCATCCACAAGTTTTATAGGAGCGTCTATGTGGTTTTTAGAGGATAGTCTAAAAATATCTATTGCTTTTTTAGAGTAATACTCTTCATTGTTTTTGTCTTTTGGGAAGTGTGGATTAGGCATATCTTTCCAAAGAAACTTCTGAAATGTTTTGGTGCTGTCCCATAGTATTGGATATTTTGAAAGCAAAGCGAAAGCGTATTGTCCTTCAAATTCTCCAAATCCATAAGCGTCTTCAGGCGCAGCTATTTTTTTGTCGTTGTTGAAATCCACCCCAGTTTCGACACCAGTATTTGATGGCACTACCCAGACATAAGGATAATCGATTGGTTTTTCACCATTTTGACCTTTGCTGAGAAAGTTCTTTAGAAAGTACTGCATGGCTTCGCCCTTTTCGTCAAAGTCGAATTCTTGAAGACTGAGCACATCAGGTCTAACAATTTGAATTATTTCAGCGATATTTTCGGCTTGAGAGCTTTCGCCTGACTTAAGTTCTTTGATTAGTTTGCCAGCTTCGGACCTGTTTAATGAACTGTTATATGTAGCAAATCTGTATACCTTTTTGATTAGCTCTTTATTATTAGATTTCTCTTCTTTGTTCTTTTGCTGGCATGAGATCATTAATGTGAATATGGCAAGGATGTATGGCAGCTTAAAAAGTATGCCTTTAAGTTTTGATGTCATCTGTATAAAGGTTGGTAATAAGTTGATAATTAGCTTCGTCAATCGATTGAATTTAATCGAATTTATTTATATTTAATATTCGTTTTAATGACAATTCTTCTGATTATGAGTAAAATATTTCCATTACAGAATGATGCTGTAGTGCTTGGGCTTTTGTTGTTCATTTTATTTTTGGTTTTTAAAACTTCTAGTTCTAAAAACCCCACATTCAATAAGTTTTACAAAATAGTGCCATCTTTGCTGCTTTGTTACTTTATCCCCGCGATTTTGAATTCAATAGGGATAGTTTCTAGTGAATCATCCAAATTATATTTTGTTGCCTCCAGATACTTTTTGCCAGCAAGTTTGGTTTTGCTTTGCATAAGCATTGACCTGAAAGGAATTTTGAAACTTGGGCCGAAGGCGATTATTATGTTTTTAGCCGCATCTTTGGGCATTATCATTGGAGGTCCGGTTGCACTTTTGTTGGTTTCCAAGATTGCTCCTGAAGTGCTGGGAGGAGAAGGACCTGAAGAAATTTGGCGAGGATTGTCAACGGTAGCTGGTAGCTGGATAGGCGGAGGCGCTAACCAGACCGCAATGAAGGAAATCTATGGAGCCAGTGACAAGTTGTTTTCAGCGATGATTATTGTAGATATCTTTGTAGCTAATGTGTTCATGTCGGTTTTGCTATATTGCACTGGCAAGTCTGATAAAATTGATCAATGGCTTGGCGCGAACAATTCCGCTATTGTTTCATTGCGAGAGAAAATGGATACATATCAGGATAGTATTTCTAAGGTTCCAAGCTTTGTTGATCTTGCGACAATGTTTGGCATAGCATTTTTTGCAGTAGGGATTTCTCATTTTCTTGCTGATATGATAGGGCCTGTTTTAGACAAAAGCATCAGTGGTATGATCGAAGCAGATCCGGATTCTTATGCTTTCCTATTGACTTCTTTTGGAAGCAAGTTTTTTTGGCTGGTTGTGTTGTCTACAGTTGCTGGTGTAGCATTGTCATTCACTAAGTATAGAGAGTTGGAAGGAGTGGGAGCATCAAAATTCGGTAGCTTGTTTCTGTATATTCTTGTGGCAACGATAGGAATGAAAATGAACATTGTGGAGCTGTATGAGAATTGGGCTGTATTCAAATACTTGATTACTGTGGGCTTGATATGGATTATGATACATGCGATTGTGCTTATAGTAGTAGCCAAGATGATCAAAGCGCCATTTTTTTACGTTGCTGTGGGCTCGCAAGCTAATGTTGGCGGTGCGGCTTCTGCGCCGATAGTGGCCTCGGCATTTTCTCCTTCGTTGGCTCCTGTGGGAGTTTTATTGGCTGTTTTTGGATATGCAGTAGGTACGTTCGGAGCTATTATATGCACTATATTGTTGCAATGGGTTTCATCTTAATTTTCAAATAATTTACCTTTTATAAGGTGAAAATTCCCTGTTTTCAGGGATTTATGATGATATATTTTCCTTCATTTTTGCTAAGGTAAATACATTATTTTTGACTTTATAAACGGAAATTACAATGGGATTGAAGGAAAAAAGAGCAATTAAGAGCTTTGCTGAAAATAAGTATCCTGAGCTTTGCTGAAAATAAGTATCCTGATTACAAACAACAAATTTTGGACGTAGTAGGATATGAATTGGAAATTGATGTGGATTGGGATTCGCTGGCAAAGGATGGAAATGTTGATCAATATGAATTGAGTATTCCTGATGTTTATTTTGCTCCAGTATTGAAAGTTTTCAAAGATGTTTGCCAAGATGACATGGGCAAAGAAGCTTTGCAAGAAGTGGTGAAAAAGATTGAATTTAAAAATGAGAATGATATTTGGTCGGCTCGTGATTGGGTGAAGCTAAAGGGAGACGTGTTGATTTTGGATCATGAGACAACGACAAATTCAGGAAATATTGATGACAGAGCATATTACCTGAATGAGGTGCTTGAGAATAATTTTTAGCAAATAAAAATTATAGTCTAAGTGTTAAAGTCCGATTTTCGGGCTTTTTTTCTTTACAGAAAGGTTTTGAATAAATGGTTTTTATCTTGGAACTTTTGTCAATACATGGACTCTGTACAATTCACTAAAGGTAGATTTTCAAAACTAATGGAATAATAATATCTTTAGGTAATTGAGCTGTAATAAAAGAAAATGCTGAACTGATGATCGAAAAATTCATAAACCCTTTTACGGATTTTGGTTTTAAGAAGCTATTTGGAGAAGACCAAAATAAAGAATTGCTGATTGACTTTTTGAATCAGTTATTGCCTCCAAAAGATCAAATAAAGGATTTGACTTTTCATCAAAATGAGCATTATTCAAGATCTTCTGAAGATCGTCGGGCAATATTTGATTTGTATTGTGAGAATCAGGATGGCGAGAAATTTATCATTGAACTTCAGAGAGCCAGGCAGAGTAACTTTAAGGAAAGAAGCTTGTATTATGCTTCGTTTCCCATTCAGGAACAGGCAAAATCCGGTATGGATTGGAAGTTTGATTTGAAAGGCGTTTATACTATTGGCATTATGGACTTTATATTTGAAGAGCATAAAGACAAGCCAAATAAGATTTTGCACCATGTTCAGTTGATGGAGACTGAGCTTAAAGAAGTATATTACGACAAGTTGACTTTTATCTATCTGGAAACGCCTAAGTTCGTGAAGCAAGCGCATGAATTAGAAACCAGATTTGACAAATGGTTATACCTGCTCAGAAATCTTAATCGACTGACAGACAGGCCTGTTGAATTGCAAGAGCGTATATTTCAACGTTTTTTTGATCTAGCGGAAATCGCCAAGTATGATCCTCAACAACTTCATGAATATCGTGAATCATTAAAACAGCTTCGCGATTATTACAACACTTTGGATACTAGCAAGCAGGAGGGAATAGAAATAGGAATAGAAATAGGCAGAAAAAAAGGAATAGAAGAAGGCATTAAAGCTGGTAAAATACAGTCCGCTAAAACCTTGATTTCTTTTGGAATTTCAATAGAAAAGATAGCTGAAAGCACTGGTCTTTCAGTAGAAGAAATTAAGAATTTGATGTAGAGTTTATTTTTAACTAGCTTAAATATTGCAGGGCTTCATCAAGGCCTTTTTCAAAGTGGTAAATTTTGATATCGGGATAGTGATTTTTAATTAATTGAACTGCCTGAAGGCTTCTTAATCCAACTTGGCATATTACCAGTGTTGGTTTATCTGGATCGATTTGGTCAAATTCATCTTCAAGTTCGTAGATAGGGATATTAACGCCTCCGATATTATCTGCTTCAAATTCGTATTCGTCCCTTACATCTATCAAATTCCATTGATCAAGGTGATCGAGAACGGTTGCGATCTTGTCAGGCGCTAAATGAATATTGTCTTCGACTTCAGGCAATGCACAAGCTAAGCTATAGTCGATGTCAAGTTCAGTGATATCGCATTGTTCAGGCACTTTTTCAAAATCAAAGCTGAAAAATTGATTGTTCAATAAGTCGATGGATAATAACTTTCCATTAAGAGGCTCTCCGATTTCTGCTAATACTTTTATAGCTTCATTGGCTTGCAGAGACCCGATAACTCCGGGTAATATGCCGATAACTCCAATTTCAGAACAATTAGGCATTTCTCCCTCATTTGGAGGTTCGGGGAATAAACAACGATAAGTCGGCCCGTCTTTGTAATTAAAAACTGAAACTTGTCCTTCAAACTTGTAAATAGACCCGTAGATGAATGGCTTGTTTTTAATCACGCAAGCGTCATTAAGAAGATATCTTGTTTCAAAATTATCGGATCCATCAATTATCAGATCATATTTTTCAACTAGTTCCAAGGCATTGTCAGAGGAGAATCTTTTTAAGATTACCTCAAAATCGACGAAAGGATTTTGTATACTTAGTCTTTGTTGAGCGACTTCAGCTTTGTATTTGCCAATATCTTCTGTTGTGTAAATAATTTGTCTTTGCAAATTAGTGAAATCCACTTTGTCATTGTCTATAATTCCGATCTTGCCAACACCGGCGGCAGTCAGATATTGCAATACAGGACAGCCTAATCCGCCGGCACCGATCATTAATACTGAAGAGTTTTTTAATTTCATCTGCCTTTCATGCCCAATTTCGGGTAAGATCAAATGTCTGCTGTATCTTATTCTTTCTTCGGCTGATAATATATTTTTCTTCATAACTCTTTCAGTATTCTATTAATTAACGAATGATTAAGCTAAAACGGCATCCCAATCTTTCCAGACGGCTTCATAGCCTTGCTTTCGAATCATCTCCGCAATTTGCTGAGGGCTTCTTTCATCCGATATCTCAAATTGCTCAAGCGATTCTTTAGCAGCGGCATATCCTCCAGGATTGGTTTTAGATCCTGCACTAATTGTTGTAATGCCGAGTTTGATAACATTGTCTCTGAATATCTCACGCTCTCTGGTTGATAATGAAAGTTCCACTTCTTCATTGAATATACGGTAAGCGCAAATCAGTTGGACAAGTTCTCTATCGATCATTTCTACTTTAGGCTCCAAGCCTCCGCTAAAAGGTCTTAGCCTTGGAAATGAAATAGAGTATTTGGTTTGCCAATATTTTTTTTCGAGATAGTTAAGATGGAGAGCGGTAAAGAAACAATCCGTTCGCCAATCTTCCAAGCCTATTAGATTCCCAATTCCAATTTTATGGATGCCTGCTCTGCCTAATCGATCTGGAGTTTCTATACGGTATTTGAAGTTTGATTTTTTTCCTTTTGGATGATGAAGTTTGTAGTCTTCTTCATGATAAGTTTCTTGGTAGACCAATACAGTATTTAAACCTTTGTCAATTAACCGTTCATAATCATTCTGATCTAGCGGTTGTACTTCCATCGAAATATGTGAAAAATGCGGACGTATCAAATCCAAGGCATTTTCAAAGTAATCGACACCAACTGTTTTGTTGGCTTCTCCAGTCACTAGCAATACGTGGTCATATCCCATTTTTTTGATAATCTCCACTTCACGATTGATTTGAGAATCTGTTAGAGTGATTCTGCGCAGTTTATTGTCTTGGCTAAATCCACAGTAAGTGCAAATATTTTGACACTCGTTGGATAAATAAAGCGGGATGTACATTTGAATAGTTTTTCCAAATCTTTTTTGCGTCAACTGATGGCTAAGCTGAGCCATTTGCTCTAGATATGGAGCGGCAGCTGGTGAAATCAATGCCTTGAAGTCTTCCAAATCTCTCTTATCCTTGCTCAATGCCCTTTCCACATCCTGAGAGGTTTTGGCGTAAATACTGTTTTTTACGTCATCCCATTTATATTGCCTGAAGACTTCTAAAAAACTATTCATGAATTTATTTTCAGTTGTTATTTAATAAATGATAATTATGGTTATAATCATGACCGAGGTCTGATTAATCCAAGAAACTTGTCAAAGGACTACTTGCCTCAGCGAAGTTTTTGCTTGCTGCAAGTTTAGCCTCATAAGCCATGCGTCCTGCTTCAACTGCCATTTTAAATGCAATGGCCATTTCAACTGGATTTGGAGAGACTGCGATTGCGGTATTTACCAAGACTGCGTCAGCACCAAGCTCCATAGCTTTTGCAGCGTCAGAAGGCGCTCCTATACCAGCGTCAACAACTACTGGAAGGTTGCTTTGCTCGATGATGATTTCCAGAAAATCAATTGTTTTCAACCCTTTATTGCTTCCGATAGGCGATCCAAGAGGCATTACAGCTGAAGAACCCGCATTTTCCAGTCGCTTGCACAACACAGGATCAGCATGTATATATGGCATGACGATAAATCCATCCTTGGCCAATTCTTCAGTGGCTTTAAGAGTTTCGATGGGATCAGGCAATAAGTATTTCGGGTCGGGGTGTATTTCCAGTTTAACAAAATTTGTTTCTAAGGCTTCTCTTGCCAATTGTGCGGCAAAAATAGCTTCTTTAGCATTTCTGACGCCTGATGTATTAGGCAATAGGTTAATTCTTTCATGGCTCAATACTTTGAGCATATCGTCATCATCACTTTTAATGTCGACGCGTTTCAAAGCTACTGTTACCAATTCGCTCTCTGATGCTTCAAGCGATTTGCGCATCAGGTTATTATTGCTGAATTTACCTGTACCTGTGAACAGCCTTGATTTGAATTCTTTGTCTCCTATTTTAAGCATGGATGTTGTTTTCTAATGTTGAAATGATTTCCTTGGTTTTTTCCGAAGGGTTTTCAGCTAAATTTATCAATGAAGAGACAGCGATACCATGAAGTCCTGCATTGAGTAAAGAAGGAATATCTTCGGTTTTGATTCCGCCTATTCCGATGATAGGAAGCTTAATGTCATGAGCGAGAATGACTTTATAGCCTTCAATGCCAATGACCGGACTCAAGTTTTTCTTTGTACTTGTGAATCTAAACGGACCCAAGCCAATATAGTCAATTTTAAGAGCTTGAAGCCTTAAAACATCTTCCAATGTATTGGCAGTGCAACCAATGATGTAGTTATCTCCTAAATAATCACGAGCTTCTTGAGGAGGAGTATCTTCCTTGCCTATATGCACGCCATCCGCTTGGATGGATTTTGCGATTTGGATATGATCATTGATAATAAGCTTGGCTCCAAATTTCTTGCAGATTTTTTGAGCTTCCAAGGCTATAGTCTCAATGTCATTGACAGGCTTTTCCTTCACCCTCAGTTGTACCCAATCAGCGCCTCCTTCACAAGCTCTTTTGACTTGTTCTTGATGACTGATTTCGCTTAAGTCCTGTGTTATATAATGTAAACGGGAAATCATATTATATTAAAATAGCGGATAGAAAAGATCTATCCGCTGGCAGTATTACAAATAAATTTCGTTTCCTTGGTCAGAGAATTGCTTGGATTTTTCTTCCATGCCTTTTGCTAATGCCTCATCTTCCGTAAGGCCGTTTGCCTCGGCATAATCCCTAACATCTTGAGTGATCTTCATTGAGCAGAAGTTTGGACCGCACATAGAGCAGAAGTGAGCTGTTTTAGCACCTTCAGCCGGAAGTGTCTCATCATGGAATGCTAGCGCTTTTTCCGGGTCAAGAGACAGGTTGAATTGATCTCTCCAGCGGAATTCGAAACGCGCCTTGCTTAAAGCGTTGTCTCTTACCTGAGCTCCTGGATGACCTTTGGCCAAGTCAGCAGCATGAGCGGCAAGTTTGTATGTAACAACACCCTCTCTTACATCTTCTTTGTTAGGAAGTCCAAGGTGTTCTTTAGGCGTCACATAGCAAAGCATAGCTGTACCGAACCAGCCGATCATTGCAGCTCCGATACCGGATGTGATATGGTCATACCCTGGTGCTATATCTGTAGTCAATGGTCCTAATGTATAGAAAGGCGCTTCATTGCAAGCTTCTAATTGCTTGTCCATGTTTGCTTTGATCATATGCATAGGTACGTGTCCAGGTCCTTCGATCATCGTTTGAACCTCATGCTTCATAGCGATTTTAGCTAATTCTCCAAGAGTTTCCAACTCGCCAAATTGAGCTGCATCATTCGCATCAGCGATAGAGCCGGGTCTTAGTCCGTCGCCCAAAGAAAAAGCAACATCATAAGCCTTCATGATTTCGCAAATTTCCTCAAAGTTTGTGTACAAGAAGTTTTCTTTGTGATGATGCAGACACCATTTTGCCATTATAGACCCTCCTCTGGATACAATACCAGTTACTCTTCTGGCAGTCAAAGGAATATATTTCAATAACACGCCTGCGTGAATAGTGAAATAGTCAACACCTTGCTCAGCTTGTTCGATCAAAGTATCTCTGAAGATTTCCCAAGTCAAGTCTTCCGCTTTGCCATTTACCTTTTCAAGAGCTTGATAGATAGGCACTGTACCTACAGGAACAGGAGAGTTACGGATTACCCATTCGCGCGTTTCGTGAATGTTCTTACCTGTTGAAAGGTCCATGATATTGTCAGCTCCCCAACGACATGCCCACACAGCTTTTTCCACTTCTTCTTCGATGCTTGAAGTCGTAGCGGAGTTGCCAATGTTAGCATTGATTTTCACCAAGAAGTTACGGCCGATGATCATTGGCTCTGATTCAGGGTGGTTGATGTTGCAAGGAATGATAGCTCTACCTGAAGCGATTTCATCTCTTACAAACTCAGGTGTGATTTTTTTTTGAGGAGTATTCGCTCCAAAGTTTTGACCAGCATGTTGATGACCAATGTTTTCCATCTCGTCAATACGCTGATTTTCTCTAATCGCGATATATTCCATTTCTGGAGTAATGATTCCCTTTTTCGCATAGTGAAGTTGGGAAACATTTTGTCCTTCTTTAGCTCTAAGCGGCTTATGTCTATGTTGGAATCTTAGCTCGTCCAATGATGGATTTGCTTCGCGCATTTTCCCATAGTTGGAAGAGATATTGTCTAGTCTTTCTACATCACCACGGTCAAGAATCCACTGCTCTCTTAGTCTGTCAAGACCTTTTCTTACATCTATGTCGATATTTGGGTCAGAATACGGACCGCTTGTATCATAAACAGTTACAGGGTTATTTTTTTCGTATTCCTTTGTGCCATCAGGCAAGTGTGTTACAGAATCCTCCAAAGCAATCTCTCTCATAGCGACTTTGATGTCGTGGATCTTGCCAGGAACGTATACTTTAGTGGATGCTGGAAACGGCTCTCTTGTGATCGTTTCCTGAGTAGGGATTCTATCTTTACGCATGGGTTTATATGTTTAATTTCTTTTTCAGTAAGGGTTATTTATTGCTTTATTGGATGCGGTTTATTCAACAGCTTGTCAAGCTTGAGCAGTAGTCTAAATTAGCCTCCTTGAGTGGCTTTGATAATGGTTATTTTGTCATTTTCTTTGATAAAATGACCGTCCCATTTGCTCTTTGAAACAATAGTATTGTTGATGGCAATAGCGATGCCATTAGGCTTGATTTGCATGGAAGCAAGCATTTTTTCTACCGATAGATCGGCATCGAATTCTTGAAGTTCATTGTTGATGTATACCTGCATGTATTCTAAGCAATTTAAATTTAGAATTAAAGTGCAAAAAGCTTGTCGCAGGAAAAGGATATCCAGTCCTTGGCTTGGTACTAGATGTAATGATTGGATTACTTTTCCCTACGTCAGTGCGAACTGAATCAGGTTCGAAGGGTAATTTCTCAGTTCTGAACAAATTTCAGAACACCCCTAAAGCTTTTACTTTCACAAAGCTATCAAATTGAAGTAAAATCAAAAGAAATTTAATCTAAAAATTATCTATTTATAATGAATATAAGATGAAAAGTGATCTTGCATGTATTGCAAAATGGTAAACACTTGAAATATAATGAATATTGATGAGTTGGATAGTTGTTAAAAAATGAGCTCCTTCTTTTAATTAATAAGGAGATATCTACTTACACATTCCTACAACTATTTATTTGGATAACGGAATTAAATTAAAGTTTACCAATTATACCATACAGTAAACCGAATTTGATTAGACTGAATTTTTTTAAGTCTTTGAAATTCTTTTGTTAAGGCAAAAAGCTTCCCCCATTCAGTTTTGTCAATATCAATTTGATAGCTCTCAAGCCAATCTATTCTGTCTATTTCGGAAAAGTAAAAGTGGGTAAATCCAAATATTTCATTATTACAATTCTTTTTTTCATACTCAATATCTTCAGTTACATCGAGGTTAGGAAAATAGCTTAGATTATTAGGTAGGCCTCTATTTTTTGCAATTGGAATTACATCAGGGAGTTCACTTTGAAAATCTCTTGGATTGCCAAAAATAACCCAATTAACATTTACATTAAAGCGAATAAATGAAGAAACATCCATCCAAGTAAACCAAGTGTATTCTTCTTTTCTTTCTTGTTCATTAGTATATGGAGAATATTCAATCCATCCGTTAATATCTATTGGCATGAGGCAACTTTTTTTAAACCGAAAATTTAAATTATTCTGATAATGTAGATGATTCCAAATATCCATGAACTATACATGCGGATCAATAGTTAAAAAATTGGCTAATATCAAAAGAGCAGAAGCTAGTTTGCCATAAATATGGACCATTAGTCCCTTCTCTGATCTTACTTTAGAGGCATCTTGAATACCTGTTTTTTCAATTAACCAATTGAAAAATACTTCAACAGGTTGTCTGACACTAGAAATTGCTTTTCCCCATTGTTTTCTAAAAGCATGGGCAAACTCTCTGTAATATGGAGATTCTCCTTTTACTAATTTCTCAGGTGTAAGTAATGATACATTGTTATTTTTGTACAATAAATCCTCTAATTCATGGTCAGCATATGCTTTATCCGCAAAGACTTTACAATTTTTTAAACCAGCCAATACACCTTTTACTGGTGGTAAATCATGATTAGATGCTTTAGTGATTCCTATAAGCTCTGGAGTAGGCATTTTGTCAATAACTCTTAATGAAACCATATGTAGCTTAACACCATAATAATGTATTTTTTTACTCGATGAATATGTTTTATCAGCAATATTTGACGCAACTTTCCCATTACCTCTTCCTTTAGAAAGTATAATTGGCATTGAGTCAATTAAACGGTCTGTTTGTTCTAAATCATGACCAGATAAAAGCGTTTCAACTAAACTATTAACAAGCATAGGCAAAATAGATTCTAAACGATTTAAACGTTTTGAAAAAGCTTGATAACTAGGCAAATGAGGAAACCAATCTTTCCAGTAATTTTGAATGAAACGATGTATTTTCTTAATCTTAAATACTTCTTCTTCAATAACTGAAAAGAAATAACAAGTCAGGATTTCAACATCACTAAACTTCCCTTCATTGGAATTATTACTGAATCGTTGACAAAAATATCTCAAATGAGTGTTATATTGATTGGAGATATAGCTGTAGAGTGTTATTAATCTTAATTTTATTGGCATAAAACTAAGTTAAAACTCTTAGCTATATTTTTATTACCTAAATCTTACTGTTGATTCGCATTATACAGCAATGTATAAAAAGAACCAACAGTTAAGCTTTTAATTAATTTTCCTTTACAAACATAGGATTGTTTAAATACTAGTCTAAGAGCTCTGAAGTAAATCCAATATAGCATCGCTGAGAATATTAAGATTACTCCCCATAAAACAGTACTGAATACCCAAAATAATATACCAATAACGATTGATACAATTATCCACAGAATAATGCTTATAATATAACCAATGATGTTATCAGCACCACTTCCAGTATCAGCTAATTCATTGAATAAGTTAGCTACCGATTCAATTATTTTTTTAATAGATTTCAGTCTAAATCTATCTGTAATACCTCCAAGGTTATCTTTTAATTTATATCCATTATATAATCCGTAGGTAGTAAATAATAAGAAAGAACCTGATATAATCGACGTTGATAATATTGAGTTATGAATTATTGTGGCTGAATTACCAAGGCCAAATAACCATACAGAAATTATTGTAAGTGAGATTACAATGGCACTCACTATAATAACTCTTTTTGAATCAATAAACCTAAAGAGGTTTTTAGATTGGATCATGCTTATTCTGTGGACTAGATATTTTCTTTAAATCCTATTAAATTAATATAATTTTTTGAAGTAAAAAAATAAATTAAATAATTGTGTTAAATTTCAATTTAAGGCATATATCTTTTACCTACTTAACAAAAGCATGTGCTTATCTACTGTTAATAAAGAGGAAGGATTAATATAAAAAAAGACTGCCAATATAGACAGTCTTTATAAAGTAAGTTTTTTTATTGAGAACTAAAGTCGTTTAAGGCCTTTAGTGTCAGCTTTATTTTGTGTTTCCTTGATACTGATCGCATATCCTCCGCCCGGAGCGCAGTATTGATTTAGCTTTGATTTGCTGTTAACGACAAACTTTTTGATTTGATAGGCTTGTGGATTATCTCGAAAGTGAGCGTCTTTAGCATCGCTGTATACTGTTGCTATATATGTTTTGCCTTTTGGCAAGAAGTCAAATCTGATGTTTGAATCTCTAGCTTCTTCATCATTCGTTCTTCCAACGAACCAGTTAGTGCTTCCTTTTTCTTTACGCGCATAAGTGATATAGTCACCTGGTTCTGCCTCAAGCACTAATGTTTTATCCCAGTCTAGAGCGACATCTTTGATGAATTGGAAGGCATCCAAGTGCTGTTCATAGTTTTCAGGAACATCAGCGGCCATTTGAAGCGGGCTGTACATAGTCACATATAGTGCTAACTGACGGGCTAAAGTTGTGCGCACATATGTGTTTCTTTCAGGGTTCACTTTATTGATATCTGTCTGAAATATACCCGGAGTATAATCCATAGGGCCGCCAATTAGTCGAGTAAATGGCAAGATGGTCGTATGATCAGGATTGCTTCCTACGAAAGCTTCATACTCTGTGCCTCTTGCGGATTCGTTGCCAATCAGATTTGGATAAGTACGCGAAAGACCTGTAGGTCTCACAGCTTCGTGAGCATTGATCATGATTTCATACTCAGCGGCTTTTTCCAGAGCGTATTGATAATGATTGACCATCCATTGTCCATAGTGAGTTTCACCTCTTGGGATAATATTTCCTACATATCCTGTTTTAACAGAATTGTAGCCATTGTCTTTCATGAATTGATAAGCCTTGTCCAAGTGTCTTTCATAGTTTCTTACCGATCCGGATGTCTCATGATGCATCATCATTTCCACGCCTTTGCTTTTAGCATAATCGCGAACTTCTTCCACACTAAAGTCAGGATAAGGAGTCAGGAAATCAAAGACATAATCTTTAGACTTGCCGATCCAGTCTTCCCAACCTTCGTTCCAGCCTTCTACCAATACTGCGTCAAATCCATGTTCAGAGGCAAAATCAATATACTCTTTTACTCTAGTTGTATTTGCCGCGTGCTTTGGGTTCCTTTCAAGTTGTGAATAGTCTATTTTGCCTAATTGTACCGCAGGAAGTTGAGTATAAGCCCAGTCACTCATGCCTGTGATCATTTCCCACCATACTCCAATATATTTGACAGGTTTGATCCAATCGGTGTTTTCGTAGGCGCAAGGTTCATTCAGGTTAAGTGTTATGCTTGATAATAATATGTCTCCGGCATTTTTGCTGGCGATCACGGTTCTCCAAGGTGTGACTCTAGGAGCGTGCATATATCCTTTGTCTCCAAGAGCGTCAGGTGTTAAAAAAGATTCGAAGATCAATGTCTTGTCATCTAGATTCAAATGCATAGCAGGGTATTCCATTAGGGACGCCTCGTGTAAATTGATATAAATCCCATCATCAGTTTTTAATTGTAATGAGGTTTGCACACCTGTTTTGGAAAATGAGGTTTGCGAGGCATTGCCTGTGTAGGCTTCATCAAAAAGACTGCTAATTTCAGTTAACCTTGATTTTGTATAGCTGTATTCTTGCGTATCAAAATCCCCCGGTATCCAAAATGCAGTATGGTTGTCAGTCATGGCGAATTCAGTACGCTCTTCTTTGATGACGAAGTAAATAAGATTGTCTTGCTCAGGGAACTCGTACCTAAAACCTAATCCGTCATCGAAAAGCCTGAATCGGATGATCATTTCACGATTGGTTTTTGGCTGAGATAGCAAGACTTCCATTTCATTATAATGATTTCTTACCTCTTTTTGCTCTCCCCAAATAGGTTCCCAAGTTTCATCGAAAGTTGACTGATTTACGCTTTTAACTGTAAATCCTTCAAGCAGTGACTCAGTATCTTTCAGCTCCAAACCCATCTTACTAGTCTTAACAATGGTGGCATCATCCATTGTCAATTGATAAGTTGGTCTGCCTCGCTCATTTAGTTCAAATACTAATTTGAATTTTTGATTTGGCGATTTGAATTCTTCAGCTTTTGAAATGAAGAAAGCAAACACCATGGTAAAAGTTAATGCTATATTTTTCATTGCTTTGCGCTTGTTTTTTCTTGATTCAAATATCAAATGAAAAAACTAGAATTGATATAGCAGTGAGTTTATTGGTGGATGTGATATTTTGTTAAAGTGTTGGTATGTAGTGGTTTGTGTGGTTTTTTGTGCTGGATAAAGTGGATGCTTATATAGATGTAGTTAGCGATTATTTTTCAATTTTATCGATAGAACCAATATTCATGACTTCTTTTTCAAAATCTTCTCTCTGGGTTTTCGACTTATTTTTCACCTTGGCTTTGTAGTTATATATAGTATTGGGAGAGTAGCGTAAAAACTCAGCGATTTGAGCGCTTTCAGAAATACCAATTCGCACTAGAGCAAATATTCTCAACTCGGTATTTAGCAGTTCTCCTTTTTTGGGAATAAGTTTTTCTTCTGGCTTCAGCAAGAGATTAAACTCTTCTACAAAGGTTGGATACAGTCCTAAAAATGCTTCATCGAAATCTTTATAAAAATGCTTAAGCTCTTCATCGATGATGTCTTTGGACTTGAGTATAGTAAGCAACGAGTCTTTGCTTGAAGTGCTGGCTTTTCTAAGCAAGCGAGTTCTGTAAAGATTCATTTTAGCAATGTATGATGAACAAAGTCCAAGATATTTGGCGATATATGATTTACGAAGTTGGTTTGAAGCTAATAGTTTATCGTTTATTTCTTCGATATGCAATTTACTGCTTTGCAGTTGTTCATTTAGAGTTCTTAGGTTTTGATTATTTTCTTTGATTTGAATATTAGCATTTTGAATTTTTCGGCTTTGCTTGCGAATCATTATGACCGAAAGGATCAATATGAAAACAAGACATGAGGCGATTACAGCGAAGTAATAAAGATTTCTCTGTTTATTTGTTTGAGCAATTTGATAGGCCTGATTGATTAAAGGCATTACTTCCCATACTTCAAATGAGCGCAATTTAGCTTGACTGAAATTGGCGTCTTCAAGAGCGATTTTGATATAAGAATAGGCTTTGTCAATATCTCCATTTTTATACAACAATAAAGCGAGTTCTCTCAAGGCGGCATTTTCTTTGACAGCTGATTTAATATCAGTAATTGCAGAAAGACATAGGAACTTCATTTGCTCATCCGTTTGATTCACATTTTCATACGCATGAGATAGCACATATGCAAAAAAAGCAAATTCTCTGTCATTGATATTCATATGCTTTAGAGAGCTTTCTAATAACGCAATAGCTTGTTGATTATCTCCTTCTTCAATCAATTTTTCAGATTTTAGCAATTGATACCACTGATCGTTCTTTTTTTGGCTTAGCAATGAATCCAAGTATGCATTTTTTAGTTTGTTGTATTTCTGCATAATAGGAGCAGGGAATTGATACATGCTTAAGTTTGCATACAGTATTCTTTGAAGTTCGTAGTAAGAGTATAATTGACTTGGTGTGGAAATATTATTTTTTAATTTTTTGCAAGCGTTCGATGCATCTACATAGGCTCCGACAAGAATATAAGCATGTATAAGTTGAATTTTTGATTGTATGATAAGATTTTCATCACTTTCTTTTTGAGCTGTTTTTACGCATTGATTGGCATAGTAAAAAGCGGAATCAGCCTGATAGGGGGCGTATTGATCATATAATTGCTTTTGAACGGCATATTTTTCTTTGTTGTTATTGGCTTCACTTAATAGAGTTTTAAGAATTGTAATGCGTTGTTCTCTGATTTGAGAGTAATTATCCCTTAATGCAATTTCATGGTCTAATTGCTTCAAATAGCTGTCGCTGTTTTGAGCAAAAACTTGCGATGATATTAAAAATGAAATAATAAAAAATAGTTTATTCATCCCCACGGCCTTTTACTTATTATAGCTTCCAAATATATAAATTATCACCAATGATGTATGTTTTAAATCTTATTCATTCATGGTTGATTTTGGGCAATTAGATAAAGAAAGCTAATGAAGCTATTTGCGAAGGTCGCTTGGGTTTTCATTAAACTGTTTTTTGAATGCCGAACTGAAATGGGGCAAACTATTAAAGCCTAATTCTTCGCTGATAGTCAATAATGTTTTATCTGTATACTTGATCTGTCTTTGCGCTTCTTCTAGTCGGTGTTGATTGAAAAATTTGAGAATGGAAATTCCATAGACAGATTGAAAGCTTCTTTGTATTTTTGAGATGCTCATATGATATTTTTTGCTCAATTTTTCGATAGAGGGAGGTTGAGAAAAATCTTGTAGCAAATATTCTTTTAGTTGAAGCATTAAGCTTAAATCGTCAGCATGAATATTCTTTTTTACAATAAATTGGCCTTGATCCTCTACTAAAATCGATATGCGAGCGATGATTTCATAGGCTCTGGAATAGAAGATGGATTTTCGTATTTTTTTATCATTGACAATCATGAAACAGTCTCTAACCAAAGATTCGATATGGGAAGGTAAGCGAAAATAAAAGTACCATTTGGGGTTTTCAGTAAGCAGTCGAGAGAATGAGTCGGTGAGCAAATAATTCCAATCTTTGAAAAAACTGTAGGGTACTCTTATACTCATCCATCGAGTTCTTTGCTTGGCAGGGTAAGTTATTTTGAATGGTTGAGTAGCATCGTACATAAATATTCCTTCTGAATTCATGGTGCTGTTGGGAATGTTAGAGATGTTGCCATGGAAACCTATTCGAAGCGAGAAATACTTTTCCTGATCAGTACTTTCGTTAACAGCCATAAAGGGTTGGTTGAGATAAATGTCTGTAACTCCTACATTAATCATGTTGGGATAGTTGTAAGTGACAACCTGGTAAGTTCCATTGTGATCTGTGAAATTCAGCATTTCACCATCCCAATTGCCATTTCGTTCTTGGCTGAATTTTTTAAAGAAACCGATATTGTCATAATCCGTGGTCTTAATTTCAATGATTTCTTTACTCATGGTGACAAGAATTTAAAAGGGGTAAGCCATTAATTTTGACGTTATTTTGTAACTGTATGCTTCTTTTTTATAATAAACGATCAAACTGGCATTGGGATATTTGTATTGGTAATAATTTAATTCTTCGGCAAAAATAGGACTCTTTGAAAGTTGTGATTTTCAAGAGTAAATGGCGAGAAGAATTGCTTCAATTTAAATTGATTATCATATGAATAATTCCAGCAAAAAAATTCAAGCTTTAATGGCTGGTTTGATGCTAACTGCGCCAGCAATGAGCCAAGTGCCTGTAAAAGGACTTAGCGTGCATGAATCTCAAGATTCCAAGCCACAGGAGCTAAACTTTAAAGCCAATGGCATTGACGGAAATCCTAATATTGTCATGGTGCTTTTGGACGATGTTGGCTTTGCGCAAATGGGGGCGACAGGAGGACAGATTTCCACTCCGGCATTTGACCAAATCGCCGATGAAGGATTGATATATAACCGTTTTCATACAACAGCTTTGAGTTCTCCGACCAGAGCTTCTATATTGTCAGGAAGAAATCACCATGAAGCTGAGACGGGAATCATCATGGAGCTTGCTAATGGTAATGATGGATACACTTCGCTTATGCCAAAGGAAACAGGATCTTTTGCGAAGGTGCTTCAAGTAGCTGGTTATTCTACTTCATGGTTTGGGAAAAACCATAATGTGCCTGCTTGGGAAGCGTCATTTGTTGGACCTTTTGATCGTTGGCCAAATCAATTGGGTTTTGACTATTTCTATGGATTCTTAGGTGGCGACACGGATCAGTTTCATCCTGCACTAGTTGAAAACAGGAATAGGATAGAACCGCCTTCAGCCAATGCCGATGGATCCAAATATCACTTGACGCATGATATGGCAGATAAAGCGATCAGCTATATTGAGTCAGTGAATGCTCTGGCGCCAGAAAAACCGTTTTTTGTATACTTTTCACCAGGAGCTGTTCATGCGCCTCACCAAGCACCAAAAGAGTATATTGACAAGTATAAAGGCAAGTTTGATGAAGGATGGGATGTATTCAGAGAGCGTGCTTGGGAAAATATGATTGCAAAAGGCATTATACCTGAAAATGCGGAGTTGACGCCTCGCCCTGAGAGTTTACCTGCATGGGATAGCCTGACAGATGAGCAAAGAATGGTATATGCGAATATGATGGAAGTATTTGCTGGATTCACTGAGCACACAGATGATCAGATAAAAAGGCTTTATGATGCTGTGGATGAAATGGGAAAACTGGATAATACCATATTTATTTACATAGCAGGAGACAATGGTGCTTCAGCTGAGGGTGGAATGGAAGGTTTGCTTAATGAAATGGCTGTATTCAATGGTATTCCAGAGCCATGGGAAGACAAGGTGAAGGCAGTGAAAGATGGAACATTAGGTTCGGAAAAGTTCTTTAATCATATGCCAGCTGGTTGGGCATGGGCTGTGAATTCACCTTATCAGTGGACAAAGCAAATTTGTTCTCATTTGGGAGGAGTTAGAAATGCAATGGCTATCTCATACCCAACTGGAATAAAAGAAAAAGGAGGGGTTCGTTCCCAGTTTACTCATGTGACGGATATCGCTCCGACGATTTTGGAAATTGCCGGATTGGAAATGCCAGACCAGATTGACGGAGTAACACAAAAGCCAATGGATGGAAGCTCTATTGTTTATTCATTTGATGATGCTGGAGCTGAAGAAACGCATAAAGTGCAGTATTTTGAGATTTTCGGGAATCTTGGACTTTATTACGATGGATGGTGGGCAGGAGCTATGCGAAGCGAACCTTGGCAAGTGTCAGCTGAAGAAATGAATATTCTGGATATGCCTTGGGAACTATATAATTTGAAAGAAGATTTCTCTCAAGGTAAAAACTTGGCTGCCGAAATGCCGGAAAAGTTGGAGTATATGAAATATTTGTTTTTTGCTGAAGCAGCGAAAAATAATGCTTTGCCTATAGATGATCGAAGAGCGGAAAGGTTTCGATCAACGAACAGGCCTTCATTAGCCTCAGGCAGGAAAAATTTCAAATACCCGAATGGATTTAGTGTGCCTGAGGGAGCAACGCCTTTTACAAAGTTTGTTTCACATCAACTGACTGCGGACCTGAAGGGATATAAAAGAGGTAATAAAGGAGTATTGATTACTCAAGGAGGTCGATTTGGAGGTTTTAGTATGTTTGTTGATAAGTCAGGAAATTTGATTTATGCTTATAATGATACGACTAAGCCATTTGTTGTGAAGTCAAAAAACAAGATTCCACAGGGAACGAAAGAGTTGAAAGCCGAGATTATTATGGATGAAATGAAGCCTTATACACCTGCGGAAATTACATTGTATGCGGATGGTAAAGAAATTGGAAAAGGCAGAGTTGACCGAACGATACCTAATCTATTTTCTCTAGATGAAATGCTTGATGTAGGTAAAGATACAGGTACTCCTGTAGTTGATCTTTATACTGTCAAAAGCAGCAAATATACAGGAACATTGAATTCAGTGTCAATTGATTTGCTTGATAAGTATGGGAAATAAATTAATTTTTTAAGTTCATATCATAAAGATAAAAAAGAGGCTTTTAAAGCCTCTTTTTTTATTCATTACTCTGGCAATACATTTATCCATTTTCCAGCTTTGACTGCTCTGATATCATGGTTGTACATAGCTTCGCAACTGACAGCGGGGAGATAAAATTTACCTTGATAGCTTGCATTCAACATGATTGAAAAGCTTTTTCTTTCATTGCTCTTCAAGTCGAAATAGGTATAAACTCTATCATCTCTTATGTCTTGATAATCAAATTGTGATTGCTGATTATTGGATTGTGTGTCATTGATTCTAGTGTTGAGAATCTCCCAACCTGAAGGGAATATTTGAGTCAATGCCATATCTTTATAATTCCCATTAGTTCCTGGGTTTAATATTGTAATATGAGCGATGAAGTCCATTCCTTGCTTAATGTTTTCAACATTCAGAATTTGGCCTTCGTTATCTTTATAGATCACTTCCATTTTCAATAGATGCTCTTCATCCGTAGCTTCACCTTCTGTAGGAATTCCTGAAATCGTTAAGTTGCCAAACATGATGCCTTCGCTTCCATTGGTCAGAGTAAATGATCCGGATGCTTCAGGCCAATCAATCTGCTTTGTCGACGCTTGGGAAATCACGGTTTCTTTTTTGCCATTTGAAGGCTGGTAAGTAAAGTTCAATTCTTGGCTGAATAGATCTCCTGAACTAATCTCGGCTACAGCCATTAAACAGAAAGCGGTTGTTTGCGTGCTCATCCATTGATCTGGATCTCCAAGTTGTTTAGCTATTTTATTGAATAAATCAAGAGTCTCTTCTTTCTTGTTCAAAGCATTCAATGTTTGCAAAATCATTGCTTGATCTCTTAAGCGAGAGCCATAAGTATATCGATAGTCATTTTCATCAGTATTTGTATTTAAATTACTGATGATCGAATTGGCGATCGACTTATTGCCATTGATAGCATAGGCAAGCGCCAATCTCCATTTAGCGTCATTGCTAAGCTCTTTTACTTCTTTGAGCCTGTTCATCGCTCCCAAGTCAGCATTGCCGGACAGGGCGAGCGTGTATAGTCTATAAGCTTGTGTTAAGGAATTGTCTCTATAGCCGTTATTGGAATTTCTTTGCCATTTATTAGCTCGATTTTTTTGAAAGTTCTTCCACTTGTCCATCATATCATTTGGCACATGGTAGCCTTTTTTACTCGCTTCAATCAAGAAATGTCCGGCATAGTTGGTTCCCCAATTTGAAGGTGAACTTTGTCCAGGCCAATAGGCGAATCCACCATCGTCAGTTGTGAAGCTTCTTAGTCTGTTGATGGCTTGTTTGATATTCGTCTCAATACGCACTTTTTGATTAATGCTCAAGTCCATTATTTCATCAAGGTATAATTGAGGGAAGACAGATGAAGTAGTTTGTTCGATGCAACCATGTGGGTATTTGATTAGATATTCCAATCTTTTTTCCAAATTGATTGGCGGCAGTACAGAGGCTTCAATAGTAATTTTATTGCTACCGTCGATCCCAAAAGGTTTGACATCTTGTTGCCAAGATCCTTTAGCTTCGATTTGTTTGTTGACAATTTTAGTAACTATAGGATTAGCCGGTCTTATCTGTATTTCGCTGTCCCATTCGGATTTCTTTCCAGCTGCGCTTCCGGATACTTTCACATAGCTTGCTCCCAAGGATTCTTTTACTTTCACATCGAAATAAATAACTTTCTCTCCAGGCTTTGTGAAATTGACAGTTTGAGTCTTTTGTCCTGTTATTATAAGTCTTTCGCCTACTTCCAAGTTAATATTCGCGGATTTGACAGATTCATCCATTGCAAAGACAGTCACTGGGAGTTTGAACTCTTCTTTGGGACCCAATACTCTTGGCAACGTGCCTAGCACCATTAAGGACTGTCTAACGGGTGTTGTATTTTCAGACTCGCCATATGCTTTATCTTTTTCATTGCTGGCAATTACCATCGTTCTTACAGAACCAACGTACTGAGGCATGGTGAAATTAATAGTTTTGCTATCTCCTTCACCTATTTTGTACGGGCCAAAGTATTTAACGACAGGCTTGAATCTATTAGCGTCTTTGTCGTTGTTTCCTCTGATTTCATCATCACCGCCTATTGCCAGTATTCTTTCAATTTTGCCTGAATAAGCGCCAATGACATCGTCGTACACATCCCAAGTTTTTACGCCTAAAGCTTCTCTTGCATAAAATGTGTTCCAAGGCTTCGGGGTTTTAAAGTTTGTAAGATCCAATAAGCCTTCATCTACTACCGCGACAGTAAAAGCCATTGCTTTGTCATTTTTTTCTTGGATGGTAATGCTTACATTCTCATTAGGGTATAACACATCAGGCATAGTGATAACAGGAGCCAAATGCGTATGAGGATCGCTAACTTTTACAGGAATGGTGCCATACATTCTGATCGGGCGGTCGTTCTTCGTATTCGCATGTGGTTGAATGAGTGTGATGGTTATATATACATTTGGCGCCATTTCAGCAGTTGCAGGAATTTCCACATTGGTGCGACCTGAACTCGTTTCTTTCCAAAATGCATCAATTACTTTAGTCCCATTTTCAACACTGATTAAAGCTCTGCCTCCAGCTGTAGAAGGAAAGTTTAATTTGATATTCTCTCCAACATTATATTCTTTTTTATCAGAAGTAAACACCAACATGGATGCGGCGTCACCACCTCCGCTTTGCATTCTTCCAGCCCAGTCCGGCCAATCCAAGAAGACAACCTTTCCTGTGGAGTGGCCTGAATTTAAATCAGTAACTCTAATATAATATCGGCCCCAATCATCGTCATGAACATTAAGCTTCCAGTTTGCTTTGCCGTTTTTGGTGTTTATTGATTTGGTTTGAACGGGTGTTCTATGATCATTGCTGAGGTAATTAGCCACATTGTTGCTAGACTGGTCCCACCACCATCTCCATCTGAGTTTGTACAGTTCTACTTTGACTTTGCTGTTGGATTTAACACCATTGTCATTCACTACCGCTATGCTAACCTCATGATTTTCACCAGTTGTCAGTAAATTGTCTTTGATTTGCCCTTTGGGCAGATTGATACCCACAAAAGAAGAGTAAGGATAGTAGCTGAATTTTCTACTGAAAATACTAAAATCTCCTCCAGGCTCAAATGCTTTACCTTTGATGGTGGCCTTAAGCATGCCTGGTGCCGTGCTTTCTTTTGGCAATTCGAAATCTATATTGGCTGTTCCATTTTCATTTACTTTGCCGTCAAATATTTTCACATCGTTGCCTTCAAAATATTTTGCAGGATCATCGAAATTGTATTGGCTATACCCTTTGAAAGTAGTCTTGGCAGGAGATAAAGCCATATCCATATCAACTTTGGCATTTCTAGCAACCGCTCCATGCAGCCAATGCACACTGATCTTTCCTTTCTCATTCCCATCTGAAATTTTGAAAGTTTCATGATCGAAGTCCAAATCTATTTTTAGTCGATTTGGTTTTACAGTTTCGATTTTTATTCTTTTGGTGAATTGAGCGCCGCCAACATTTACTTTAGCCAGCCAGTTGCCAGTAGGCGCTTCCTTGTCGACTTTAGTGCTAAAGTTATAAATACCTCCTGTGCTTGAATTTCGTACAAGTTTTTGATCAACTTGACCTTTAGGGTTAATTAACGTCATTGATACAGGGTGATCGTCAGGAATGATGCTTTTAGAGTCTTCCAGCATAAAAGCGATGTGGAGCGAATCACCTGGTCTCCATACTCCTCTCTCTCCATAGATGAAACCCTTGATCCCTTTCATGATTTTTTGGCCGCTGACATCAAAATTACTCATTGAAATCGCGTTTCCGTCATTTACTTTCAAGTAGGCTTTCTCTGAGCCAGCGCTGACAACAACTAAAAAAGGATTAAGGTCAAGATCAATAGTAGCGAAGCCATCATGATCAGAATTTCCTGAGTTTATCATTTGATTTTGGAAATCGAATAGATCTATTTTCGCGCTTGAAATAGGCTTAGTAGTTCTTAAATCTGTAATGGCGAGTTTCAAACTTTTGTCGTCTCCTTTTTTGGCAATTACACCGATATTTGAAGCAAATATGTTCTTTTGAATCATATTCTTTCTGCCATAGTAGGAATTAGAACAAGGATTGTTTCTTTCTCTCCACTCATAATCAGGAGCGTAGCTATTTTCATAGGGATCCCAATCAGGATTTTCGACAAACTTAGGAGTCTCTAAATCTTGCAAATCAGCATTTTCCGTGTTTTCACCACAATCATATAAAGATTGCTCTTTTCGGAAGTTGATTCTTACCTGATAAATTGCTCCAGGCTCTGCTTCTATAATTTTGGAAAGATCTAAAGTGAATCGATTCCATACTGTGAAATCAGTCACACCTGAATTATTAAGGGAAATTTGGGTCTTGATGACAGGCCTTCCGACTCTTTTTAGTTGGTATTGTCCTCCAAGGTCGTTTTCTTGAAGAAATTGAAGTACGTTATTTTGAAAAATTCTCACTACTTCGACATCCACTGCTTTGAGGTTGACTGCTTCAAAAGGCAATATTAAGCCGTCAGTAGATGGTAGTATCGTTCCTTTGCTGTTGGTTAATTTAATACTAGGTTTGGTTTGCTCGAATACCAAAATAGCCTCGTAATTATTTTTAAGTCCAAAATTGTAGACATTTTTAAATCCGGAAAATACCTTCAGTTTTACTTGATGTCCGGTTTTGTCCTTAGGGTAAATTCGCAATTGATTGCCGTCAACAAGAAACTTTGGATTTTTAATTCCTTGAGTTTGGACATAGTCGCTGAATCTTTGCTTTGGCTTGATGATATCTGAAAACTGCACTAATATGTAAGGATCTGATCCTCTGATAATCTTGCTATCTGTTACTTTGAAATCTCCCAGTGCCGGCACCTCTATGTCTTTTGAACCACTATCTTTAGCACCAATTTCTTTACCATTCCACTCCAGGTTTATTTCAGATGCGCTCTCTTTTCTATTGATTCCTATTACTTCAAATCTATAGACATTTTTTTCAGAATTTTTAAGCCAGTTGACGGTTAGTTTCTTACTTTCTTGAGAGGCATTAAGTGTTTTTTTGATATTGTTTTTATCCGCAACATCAGCCGTTAGAATAGCTCCTTCCAAAATCTGAGGAGCAGGATCATCCTCATCCGCATTTTTAAGTCCGTATATATTGAGATCAATATGCTGGCTTACGGTTTCAAAGTTTAAAGGAAAGTGTTTAAGTTTTCCATCAATGGTCATTATTTTATCAATCTTAAAACTCCCTTTATATTTTTGGTTAGAGTTTAAGTAATTATCAGGTTGAAAAACGATGGTATTTTTATCACTCCAAAAAGCTTTTCCTTTGATCTCCGGATCGAAGGAAAATAGTTTGCTATCGACAATATCTCCAACCTTTATGTTTTTCTGTTCTTCTACTAAAATGATTTTGATTGAACTGGCTTTGGAGATTACGCCGCTTGTATAAGCGCTTACATATTTGCTAAAGGCTTTGTCTATTTCCTCCGATGAAGGCTGTTGTTTATTATTGCAGGAAGGCAATAACCAAACATTTAGTAAGATAGCCGCTAAAGTAAGCAGTGACATTAAACTTTTGGTTTTGCTTAATGATTGTGTGTATGTCTTTTGCATCTTAGAAGATTTAAAAAATAGAATATGATGCTAAGTTACTTAAGATTACATACTTATGCTTATTTATGTTGAAAAAAATATTGAATTAAATTATTACAGTTTACTGAAAGTATATTTATGTATTATGATGATAATTTTGAGGTCTTTTTGTTTGAATAGTAGGCACCGATAATTAAAAGGACGATGCCCACATATTCCAAATGATTTAAATAGTGAATTTTGATGATATCGCCATTGAAACGGTGGATTAGATGTGAAAAAATAATGATGAGTATAGGAGCGAGAATAATTATTGTCGAGGCTTTGGAGGCATCAATATATTTGTATGTATTAATGAAGAAGTTGTATATGTAGAATGTTAGCAAAGAGCTGATCATTAAGAATATCCATGTGTTCATATCGATGCTGAGAAAAGAGGAAAAGTCAACAAAGGGAGCTAGTATAATGGTAGTAGCTGAGAATTTGAAGAAATTGAGATTGCAGGGTTTGATATATTTGACCAAATACTTTTGAGAAACAGAGAATGAAGCGGCGCAAATTTGAGAGATAAGCAGAATAGCCAAGCCTGTGATTAATTCGTGATTGAGTTCTCCGAGGTGCATTTGCTGGGAGTAAAATAAGCCTAAGCCTATTATGGATGCCGCAAGACCATATTTTTGACTTGCATAGAACCGTTCGCCAAGTATGGAAATGCCACCTACAATTGTCAATACTCTTCCCAAGGCTTCACCAACACTAGCTATATCGATAAGAAGATATTTGAAAGAAAGGAATAGCAGGCCTGTAGCAATTACTTTGATGAGCGATGAAAAAGTCAGCATCATTTTGTGCCGTTTGATCATAACCCAATCGAATTTCATTTTTTTTGCCACCAAAAAGAAAAGAGCTGTGCATACTAAGCTTTGAAACCATAGTATTTCAATGATATAAACATCACTCTGAATAACAAAAGAAGCAATGATTCTTTGACATGCGATAAATGTAATTGTCGCTAAAGCGTACAGTATGCCTTTGTTCTGTGAACTCATCTTAATTGTTGTTCAAGTAGTTGTCGATTTGTTGAAGATTCATGATTTTATCAGGATGTATTATGTTTGAGTGGTACAGGTTTTTATCAAGGCTTATTTTATATCTTGGTATTTCCAGTATCCAGCCATTAGGCATTGGAAAGCGTTCTTTAACAGCAGATTGTTTTGTCGGAGTTCCAATGAGTGTATTGTTGTTGTCGTTTGAAACTATTTGGGCGATTAAAGCCGCATTTCCAATGGTGAATTCATTGATGATGAATATTGATTTGTGAATTGAGTTGGAAATTAATTTTTTTTCTTGAATGATTTCTTTATTGTTTTTCTCGTTCAAGCCAATGAAGTACAGTGTTTCATCTTTTGAATTAAAAAGCGAGCAAAAATCAATAATGAACTCCAATGGAACTTCAATATTGGTTCTAAGATCAATAACAATATTATTATTTGATTTTAGTATGGAGTCAATAGTCTCAATAGTGTTTTGTTCTATGAAAGAAGCATTTAAAAATAGATTTTGAATATCTTTTTTACTATTATCATTGATATTGAGACTTGTTTGGAGGTTCAAAGTATCGAATGACGTAATTACGCTAATATTTGGATCTTGGAGTTTTTCCAAAGTGTTTAATATAGCCTTTTCAAGTGAATGCTCAGTATTAAGTTCAAGGATTGTCTTGCTTGAATCATATGTTTCTTGCCAAAGGAAACTGTTCTCATTTTTAAATATGTAATAGTCGCTGATAAAATGAAGAAAGAATTGAAAATTGTTGTCTGCGACATTGCTAGGATTATGCTCATTAATTAACCCATCGCATGATATAATTCCCATTGCTAAAAAAGCTAATATAAGCATGAAATTCTTCTTCATATTGGATTAAAGATATTAAAGGGAAAGTAGAGTATAAATAATATACAGAAAACAAGGTTCTTTAACTTAAAGTTATTTTTTCGAAAACGTTTGAGGAGATTATTTTCAAAAAACAATGTTTTCTTTTTTGAAAAGACTTATATTTTTTCAATAAATTTAATACTTAATTAACATTTATTGAGTTAAATCATGTGAATTGAGTGTTAAAATAATATATTTGTTGGAGAGGAAAATATTCGTTTAAGGAATGATTTTTTGGTATTTTTTCTAACAGTACGAGATGGGGGAAGGGAAATTTTTTTTATTAAAAGAAAGGATAGCTGCTGAGAAAGGCAAAGCTATTCTTAGTGACAAAGCTCTCTGGCTAAATTTCAAGCGAGGAGATAGGGGAGCATTTCAGAGTATTTACAATACTCATAGGAAACCGTTGGTTTGCTATGGACTATCAATTGTCAGTGATAAAGATTTGGCGGTTGATTGCGTTCAGGATTTATTTGTTGAACTATGGGATCGACGAGCTTACCTCAGCGATATAAATTCAATCAGGCCTTACTTGTTAAAATCTTTGAGGAGAAAGCTTTTAAAGAAATCAAACAAGGAGTCTCGAATACATTCTTTAGTTCCTGAAACGCATTTTGAAGATAGTGAGTGTTCTGTTGAAGACAGCATTGTCAGAAGTCAAGAATGGCAAACACTTAAAAGAGATTTGCTTGAATCGCTTAATAGACTTAGCGACAGACAACAGCAAGCCATGAGATTGAAGTATTACTATGATTGGAGTTATGAAGAGATTTCTAGCTTCATGAATATAAATACGCAATCCGTTTACAATCTTATACATAATTCTATAAGGAAAATGCAAAATCATAGCATTAAGAGTTGTTGATTTCGGGATTCGAAAAATGCTTTTAAACGTTATGTGACATTTATTTCTAATTATTCATTTTTAAGCCTATGTGTAATTTTTATTTGTCAAGGAGCAAAGGCCTTTCAAGGTTGTTTTGCTCACTGATAGCAATGATGATGATTGGCGTGTTAATGCCAATTGGGGGGTATGCGTCAACTGAGGCAGTTGATGCCGTGATGCAAACTGGAAAGCAGGTATCAGGTACAGTTTTGGACGAACAAGGAATGCCTATTCCTGGAGCGAATGTTCTGATCAAGGGAACTTCTAATGGTACAATTACTGATTTTGATGGTAATTTTACTTTGGAGGTAGACAATGAAACGGTTTTGGTCTTTAGTTTTGTCGGGTATTTATCCCAAGAAGTACAAGTAGGCAACAAGAATCGTGTTGACGTTTCGCTTGAGCCTGATGTAAAGCAATTGGATGAGATTGTTGTAGTTGGTTACGGGGTTCAAAAGAAAAGCGATTTGTCGAGTGCCGTTAGCTCATTGAAAGCTGAAGAAGTTAATAAGATAGCATCAACGTCTCCAGCTCAGATGATACAAGGGCGTACTTCAGGGGTGTCAGTAGTAAATAGCGGATCTCCAGGAGCTGCTCCTTATGTTAAAATCAGAGGGATGAGCTCATTTGGTGATGTTCAGCCATTGTATGTGATTGATGGAGTTCCTGGTGGAGATATTACTATGGTGAGCCCTGATGAAATCGAATCTTTTGAGGTATTGAAAGATGGTGCCGCAGCTGCGATTTATGGTTCTTTAGCTGCGAATGGCGTTATATTGGTGACAACAAAATCCGGTAAGAAGGAGCAACCTATGAAGATCACTGTTAACGCTTATGGTGGTGTTCAAAGTGACATGAATCGATTGCCAATGGCTAATTCTCAGGAGCATTTGATGATTATGGATCAAGCTTATTCCAATTCTATTGCGGATGGAGCAATCGGTCAGGGAGATTTGCCGGGATATTTAAATCCTGAGTCAGGCTTTAATGTCAATAATTATGCTGACACAGATTGGCAAGATGCTACTTTGAGAACTGCGACGATACAAAATTATTCTATTGGAATGTCAGGTGGTGGAGAAAGTTCAACTTATCATTTAAGCGCGAATTATCTTAATCAAGAAGGTGTTGTGGTAAATTCAGGTACTGAAAGATATAACTTCAGACTTAAGTCGACATTTGAAAAAGGGAATTTGAAAGTGATGCCTAATATCGCTTATTCTAGACAGACTTGGGAAAATAATACAATGGACTTTTTGAACATGCAGAGGGCATTGCCTTTTGTGGCTCCCTATGACCAGACCAAAGAAAGCGGATATGGTTATATGAATGAGTATGGGTTGAGAAGTTCGGCGAATCCAGTTGGACAATCAGAACTACTTAATGATATTACTACAAAAGATCAATTAGTAGCTAACTTGGGATTGCAATATCAGATTACTGACGATTTGGTTGCTTCAGGTAACTTAGGTTATGCTAAGTCATTTTATAAGAATAGATATGATTACCCTGCGTATGTACTAGCTTCGGATACTAAAAGACAAGATCCGTATTTGAGAGAATATAGATCTGAGTGGTATGAATTGAACTATGATTTCACACTAACATATTCTAAGACATTTGCTGAAAAACATAGTTTGTCAGTGATGGCCGGTTTAGTGGGTTATCTTTACGACTATGGTGATATAGATGTGAATGTCCGAGGTGGATTTATGTTCCCTGACTTTGGAGGTTTGGATCCTTCTTTCTCAGGCGGTGCTAGTGGAGACTTCATAGGAGAGGGTAGTTTTACAAGATTTACTAGGTTTGGATTAATGAGTCGTGTGAATTATTCATATGACGATAGATTCTTGATTCAGGGAACAATTAGACGTGATGCTTCTTCAAAATTTGGATCGAATAATAGATGGGGTAACTTTCCTTCTGTTTCAGCAGCTTGGAAAATGCAGAATGAAGCGTTTATGGAGCCTATAAAGCATATTGTTACAGAGTTGAAACCAAGAGTTAGTTACGGTATTCTAGGTAGAGAAACGAACCTAAATGCTTATGATAGACAAGCTTTGGTGTATGGTGGAATGTGGTATGTAATGGGAGGCGAAGGTACTGGAGGGATCTATACTTTCGATATGGCTAACTCGAATCTAAAGTGGGAGCAGTCAAAGACTTTCAATGCTGGAGTTGACTTTGGTTTGTTTGACGATAAGTTGTATGGTACGTTCAATTATTATCAAAATGATTCAGAGTCATTGCTATTCCCTGAGCCGAATAATCCGCCTTCTTCAGGTATGGAATCTCCTATGGTGAATATCGGTAAGATTTCCAATCGAGGAATAGAGCTTGAAATTGGATATAGAAATTCAGTTGGTGATTTGAAATACGATATTTCAGGAAATATGACTACGATCAATAATAAAGTACAGTCATTGCCGGCTCCAGCGTATGGTAATTCATACAGTTATTTAGGTTTGTCTTCTCAGACATTGACTCAGCAGGGAAGCTCTGCCAGCCAATTCCATATGTATAAGACGGATGGAATATTCAGAAGCCAATCGGAAGTAGATGCTCATGTGGATCAGAATGGAAATTTGATTCAGCCAAATGCAAAACCAGGAGATGTTCGCTATGTTGATGTTAATGGGGATGGAACGATAGATGCGAATGACATGACTGATGTTGGATCGCCAATACCTAATTTCGAATATGCATTTAATATAAACCTAGCTTATAAAGGATTTGATTTATCTATGTTTTTCCAAGGAGTATCAGGAAACAAGATACTGAATGTGAACAGATATAATATGGAAAATCCTGGTTCTGGTTTCAATATGTCTTCTGACTTGACGAACGCATGGACTCCTGAGAATCCAAATACATCTACGCCAAGAAACGTCATCCAAGATAACAACAACAACTATATGATGTCTGATAGATATCTTGAGGATGGTTCGTATTTCAGACTTAAAAATATTCAGATTGGATACACATTGCCAAAAGAATTGGTCTCGAAAATCAATGTGACAAACTTGAGGGTATACTTGAATGCTGACAATGTTTTCACTATCACAAACTACAGCGGTTATGATCCGGAAATAGTGCCAATCAATGCCTTCACGCAAGGTTATGACATGGGTACTTACCCAATGTTTAGAACTTTCACCGTTGGTGCTCAACTCACATTCTAACGTAAATTGATTTTAGATATGAAAAAATTCTTTAAAATATTTTTAGTAGCATGGATGTCTTTTTCAATAACATCCTGTGATAATTATTTGGATGAAATGTCTCCGGATTTGCCAACAAGCGATCAAATTTGGGTAAGTTATGAATCAGCGGAAAAGTATCTGATAAGTGCCTATGCTTATACCTACACAGCTGGATGGATGTTTCATGAGTATTTCTACTTGCCTGAAAACTTCAGAGCTGATGACTTGAAAGCTGAAAATGGAACCACAGCATGGTCTTATCTGGCAAGAATAGTCAATTTTACCAATAGAGCTGACGAAAGTGTTTCTAGAACACTTTGGACAGAATGGTATAAGGGAATCAAACTTTGCAATGATATTATTGAGAATGTTCCTGAGATGGACATGATCACGGAAGATCAACAAAATGAATTGGTTGCTGAAGCTAGATTTTTGAGAGCTTTCTATCATTTTAATTTGCAAAGAAACTTTCATGATATTATTGTGAGAGATGCTGTGCCTAAGACTCCTGAAGAATTGCAAAAAGCGACTTCCACAATCGAAGAAGTATATATGTTTGTTGAAGAAGATTTGAAATTCGCTACTGAACATTTGCCTTCTTCATGGCCGGCTAGCAAGTTTGGTCGAGCTACTAATGCCGCTGCAAATGCATATTTGGGCAAGACTTTCTTGTATCAAGAAAAATGGTCTGAAGCTGCTGAAGCTTTGGGCAATGTGAGAGGACATTCGTTAGTAAGCGGTGATAGATATAGATCATTGTTTGACGGTACTGATGAGATGTCAGAGGAAATAATTTTTTCTAGACAATATACTGATGATCAAATGGATTTGATTAATCAATGGCATCAATTAGGTGTAGCTTTCGCTCCAGCTGATTTGAATGGTGGATGGGATATGTGCAGTGTCTCTGACTATGCAATGGATCAATTTGATGCTGGAGATATGAGAAAAGAAGCTACAGTATTGGAAAGTGGTCAAGAATTCGATGGAGAAGAGATAACATTCAATGATCCTGATAGAAAAATGTTGATAAAATATGTGGAAGGATTGAGCAATATTAGCTCCAACAGATCTTTTGCAGATGTGATATTAATGAGATATGCTAATGTCGTGTTGATGAGAGCCGAGGCATTAAATGAAATGGGACAAGATGGGGAAGCTCAATCACTAATTAATGATATCAGAGGAAGAGCTGGGTTGAATCCGATTTCTTTCACAGGCGATCAACTGAGACAGGAGATAAGAAAGCAGCGTCTTGTCGAGCTAATTGGAGAAAGCGAGCGATTCTATGATTTAGTGAGATGGGATATAGTTAAAGAGCAGTTGGGAATGGCTCAAAACCCATATGCAGATAATTTTGAAGAAAAGCATAGTTTCTTCCCTATTCCTCTTGAAGAGGTTCAAAGAAACAGATTTGTAGATCCTACACCTGGCTTCTAGATGAAAATTAATGGCGAAGGGCTTTAGCCCTTTTCCATTATTTGTTATTTTTTTTAAAGAGTATACTTATGAAAAATAGATATTTTAATCCTTTCGCTTGGGTGACATTGTTTTTATTGACATTTGTTGCCGGATGTAAGGAAGATGAGTTGGATTTCGCTCCGACTACATTAATATTCAATAGTTTGAGTGACGAGGTGTTTATGCCTGAGGAAAACCCTGAGGAATTTTACACTTTCATCACGGAAGTGGAAATGGTGAACACTAAATCAAGCGTGTCCACAACTCTGGAATATGAGGTAACTGGCCTTCCAATGGAAAATGTAACGGTTACTCCTCTTGAGGTGTCTTTGTCTCCTACTATGACTATTCAACAAGTTGAGATAAAAGTTGCGTCTAAAGGGACAAACCCAGGAATGGTAGGAAGTGTTAAATTGACTATTCCGAATGGTGATGGTTATCTGGTTGGGTCAACCTCAGAAACGAA
Source organism: Aureibacter tunicatorum (assembly GCF_036492635.1). Taxonomy (GTDB): domain Bacteria; phylum Bacteroidota; class Bacteroidia; order Cytophagales; family Cyclobacteriaceae; genus Aureibacter; species Aureibacter tunicatorum. The sequence goes on along the minus strand of NZ_AP025308.1, from coordinate 62,500 downwards.
TCTTGGAGTTTACAACTTATCGCTTAATAGAAATGGAGCACCGCCAACTGATCCACAAACATGGCTTGGTACTTATATGGCTGAAGATAATAACGAACCTTATTATGTGAACATTGAAGCTGATAATGGCAAGTATTATATCCGAAATATGTGGAATGCAAGAGAAGGTGGTGATGGTGATCATCCTGTAGAGATTGTTTTTGAAAGCTCTATTAAAGCTGTTATACCAGGTGATCAAATTGTTTCTGATTGGAAAAATCATAAGACAAATGGAGATCAGATGGTAACGTTAAACGAAGGAGAGAAAGTTTTGGAATTCGTTTTAAGATTAATTGCCGATGATGGTTCTGAATTCTCTGATATTCCTACTAAATACACAAAGATACCTGATGTAGATCCAACAATTTGGCTAGGCACTTATGATGTTGAAGATAACAACAATCCTTATCAAGCTGAAATTTTAGAAAAAGAAGGAAAGTATTGGATTAAGAATTTTTGGAATGGTTTTGCTGATGGCGGACATTTTGTTGAGATTAAATTCAATAATCCTGGAGAAGCAATAATTTCAGGAGGGCAGGTTATTTCCGAATGGGAAGGTGAATATGTCTTGGCTGAGGATGTAATTGTTTCTTTGGATGAAGACGAAATGCAAATGAAATTTACATTTGGAGTCAATCATCCAACTGATGGACCTTATGAAGGAATTGACGCCACTTATACTAAGGATTTATCCAATAGTGAAATAGTGCATGTTGATTTATCATCAAACCCATTAGTCTCTGATGCTGACAATGCTTGGTATGGAGCATCGGAAACAGGACATCAATTTGGCTTGTTTTTCAATACATCTACAGATATGGGAGAAACACATAGATTATCATTGGAAAACTGGGGTGGCAGAGTTATTGGCCGAATGGTCGAAGATGCTGTTGATCCTGAAGTAGTCCCATTATTGAGCTTTATTGATGCTGGCGTTGAAATTGGCGCTAATAGTGATTGGTTGGAAAACCCTCATCATGATCCGGATGGTACATGGTGGAGTATACCTTTTGTCGCTAGTCCTAAATATTCTGAAAATTTTGGGAAGACGGGTTATGTTGCAATGGAATTGAGCTCAGATGATGGTTCGGAGATTTATTATACTTGGATAAGAGTTGAAGTGGCTCAAGATGGAGCATCAATGAAACTTTTAGAGTATGCGTATAATAAAGTTGGCAATCCAATCAAAGTAGGGCAGAAAGTAAGCTAATGTAGCTTTGTTATAAGAAATAATTAAACTCCCTTGTGATAATTCAAGGGAGTTTTTTATGCGAAATTTTATTTGGCTTCAAGTCTATTTAAGAATTATTAGTCAATGAAATAACGATGAACGATAGAATTTTTGATGATTTTAGAATATTATTCTGAAAATGGAGTGACTTGAATATAATTTCAAAATTTTATTCTCATTAGATTTTTTAAATAAAAAATTTGTTTTAGCTTCGAAGCATACACACAATTACAAGGATTATTAAACAGGAGAAAATGTCAAAAGTACTTATTTTAGGAGCAGGAATGGTTGTGAAGCCAATGGTTGATTACCTTTTGGAAAAAGGAGTTCAAGTTACATTGGCTAGTAGAACCAAGTCAAAAGCGGATGCTATTATCAACGGCAGAGATAATGCCGAAGCGATTGCATGGACAGTGGATCAAGCTGAAGAGCTTGAAGCGATGATCCAAGCGAATGACTTGACAGTGAGTTTGCTTCCTTATACTTTTCATGTGACAGTTGCGGAGTTGTGCATTAAGCATGGAAAAAATATGGTGACGACATCTTATGTGTCGGAGCAAATGAAAGCGCTTGACGAGCAAGCGAAAGATGCTGGAATCATCATATTGAATGAAATTGGATTGGATCCGGGTATTGATCATATGACAGCCCAGCAGATTATTGACAATGCTCATGACAGAGACGCTAAAATTGAAGAGTTTTACTCTATTTGCGGAGCATTGCCTGCGCCAGAAGCATCTCAAAACCCTTTGAGGTACAAGTTTTCTTGGAGTCCGAAAGGAGTTGTTATGGCTAGCAATAACGGAGCGAAATTTTTGAAAGACGGAATAGTGCAGGAATTAGACACTATTGATTTATTCAAGAATCCTATTCAGGAAAATTTCCCTGAGTTGGAAACATTGGAGATCTATCCAAATAGAGATTCGCTTTCATATGTGGATATCTATAATATTCCAGAGACTAAAACGATGTACCGCGGTACATTCAGATATAAAAACTGGTGTGAAAGTCTAGACAGCATCAAAGCGTTGGGCATGACTGGATATGATAAGGTCGACGCTAGTGGATTGAGCTACAAGGAATTTACTGCTAAAATTTCAGGTTTAGCTTCTGAAAATATTAAAGCGGCTATAGCCAACGAGCTAAATATTGAAGAAGCTGGAACGGCTATTAACGCAATGGAATGGCTAGGTTTGTTTGACGACAAGCAGTTGCCGTACGAAGAGGAAGTTAGCCCATTTGATGTATTGTCTGATTTGATGATTGAAAAGATGATGTTGGGAGACGATGAAAGAGACATGGTAGCTATGCAACATACATTCGTAATCGAAGAGGCTGACGGTACTAGAAAAGAAGTGAAGTCAAGATTGCTTGACTTTGGAAATGAAGAAGATACTTCTATCGCTAGAACAGTTGCTTTGCCTGCTGCTATTGGAGTGGAAATGATTTTGAATGGCCAGATCAACATAAACGGAGTGCATATTCCGATAAGAAAAGAAATTTACGAGCCGGTTTTGACGCAGTTGGAAACTATGGGAATCGGCATGAAAGAAGAAGTGAGAGAGATATCTCAAGCATAAGGTATCCTGTGTAGTAACCTGTAAGTGTATTTTACAGTGTTCAGAGCCTGCTTCAAGTATTCATTTGAATATTTGGGCAGGCTTTCTTTTATTATACTAAGTTGCTATATTTATATTCGAATGTTCAATTAAGGATTATTATTTTGAGTGAAAAAAGTGATTTTTCATGAGTAGAATACTTTTCTTATGCCCTCTTATTGGTTGATTATCTATCAGTTGAGAGGCGAACAGCGAATCAACAAAACAATAATTTATTATCTATAGAAACATATGAGGTCAGTATTTTTAGGATTGGGCCTTTTGGCTTGCGTGGGATCTGGTGCGCTTTACGCGCAACAAGGCAAGTCTGACAAGGCAGTAGTTCAAGCTCAGCATGATTGGGAAAATGAACGCGTTTTTGCCATAAACAAAGAGCCTTCCAGAGCATTTTTCTTCCCTTATGAATCGGAGGCCTTGGCCCTCAACCATAAGAAAGCGGCATCTGGAAGATATCAATTGTTGAATGGAAAATGGAAATTCCACTTTAGCAGAAAGCCGGCAGACAGGCCTGAGAATTTCTATAAAGAAGACTTTGATATCAGCAAATGGGATGAAATTAGCGTTCCGGGAAACTGGGAGCTTTTAGGCTATGATGTCCCTCACTATTTGGATGTTGACTATCCATTTGAGGCAAACCCGCCATTTATTCCAAATCATTATAATCCAGTAGGATCATATAGACATACATTTGACATTCCTCAAGATTGGGATGGAAATGATATATATATCCACTTGGGGGCTGTTAAGTCAGCATTTTATATTTGGGTGAATGGTGAAAAAGTAGGTTATAGCCAAGATTCCAAGTTGCCGGCTGAATTTAACATAACGGATTTTATCCGCAAAGGCAATAACACATTGGCGCTGGAAGTATATAGATGGAGTGATGGATCTTATTTAGAGGATCAGGATTTTTGGAGAGTCAGCGGTATAGAAAGAGACGTATATGTATATGCTCAGCCGAAGTTCACAATTCAAGACTTTTTCTTGAAAGCGGATTTGGATAATCAATATAAAGATGGTTTGTTTGACTTGCGCGTTGATTTGAAAAACTCTGGGGCCAAAGCGATAAAAGGCGGTCAAGTCGAAGCTACTTTGCTTGACGGTGGCAAAGAAGTATTCAGCTTGAATGAAACAGTCAATATCAACGCAAAAGGAGAGTTGTCAATCGACTTGTCCAAAAAAATTGACAATCCTAGAAAGTGGTCAGCGGAATTTCCGAATTTGTATAAATTATTGCTGACATTAAAAGATTCAAAAGGCAATGTCATAACGTCATTGACGAATGATGTTGGTTTTAGAAAATTAGAAATCAAGAATGCCCAGTTTTTGGTAAATGGTGTTCCAGTTTATATCAGAGGTGTTAACAGACATGAGCATGACATGGTAACAGGTCATGTAATTGATGAGGCTTCTATGATCGAAGATATTGAGTTGATGAAAAAATTCAATATCAATGCTGTAAGAAACTCGCATTATCCTAATGATGAGAGATGGTATGAGTTATGCAACCAATACGGTTTGTATATGGTGGATGAGGCCAATGTGGAATCTCATGGTCAAGACATTTGGGACCCGGAGAAAACATTAGCGATGAAGGAAAGCTGGAAGGCTCAGCATCATGACAGAATGTTGAGAATGGTCGAAAGAGATAAAAACCAGCCTTCTATTGTTACTTGGTCTTTAGGCAATGAGGCTGGTAGAGGCTTGGCATTTTATGAAGGATATGGCGAAGTGAAGAAAATTGACGACACAAGGCCTGTGCAATATGAAATGTCACAGAATTCGGAGTTTACTGATATACAAGCTCCTATGTATCATTCAATCGAAGAAGTGGAGAGATTTGCCAAGAGCAATCCAAAGATTCCTTTGATTATGTGTGAGTACGATCATGCTATGGGTAATAGCGTTGGTAGTTTGCAAGATTATTGGGATTTATTCGAAAGTTACGAGTGCCTTCAAGGCGGCTTTATATGGGACTGGGTGGATCAAGGTTTCTTGATGCATACTGAGAGTGGCGAACCATATTTCGGATATGGTGGAGATTTTGATCATGGCGAAGTTCCTAATGATTCTACTTTCTGCTTGAACGGATTGGTGATGGCAGATAGAACAGTGAAACCGCATACTTGGGAAGTGAAAAAAGTATATCAGCCGATAAAAATTCATGCAAGCGATTTATCCAATGGAGTAGTTGAAATTCAAAACAAGTTTGGATTTGACAATGTCTCGAACTATGATGGGTATTGGGAGATCAAGTCGCAAGGCAATTTGGTGGCTAAAGGACAAATGCCTGAAATTGACATTCCGGCATCAACAAGAAAGCAAGTTACTATTGATATACCTGAGATCAATCCAGTGCCGGGAGCGGAATATCATTTGAAAGTTTGGTATTTGACTAAAGAGGAGAAGAATCTAGTGCCAGCTGGCCATGAAGTTGCTTGGGATCAATTCAAGTTGCCAATTGAAGTTCCTGCTGTGAAGATGGACCTTTCAGCTCTTGATAAAATCAAATTGACAAAAAGTGGAAATGATTTTATCGTTGAAGGACCTAAATTCAAATATACTTTCCTAGCGGAAAATGGAGGGTTGTCTTCGGCTAAATTCGAAGGAAAAGAGTTGATTAAGACCCCATTGAAGCCTAATTTTTGGAGAGCTCCTATAGATAATGATCTAGGGAATGGGATGCCTACAAGATGCGCGGAATGGAAAAGAGCTTCTGATAATCAAAAAGTAATCGCTTTCAATGCCAAGGCTTTGGATAAGCGTAAAATTCAAATTGTTTCTGATTTAGAACTTGCTGATACAGTTGCAACTGCTAAAGTTGTTTACACAGTATATGGAAATGGAGAAATTGTAGTTGATTACTTGATGTCTCCTAAGAGCTCGCATTTGGATGAAATTCCTAGAGTAGGAATGATAGCTCAGTTGCCGGGAGAATATGATAAAATGTCATGGTATGGCAGAGGGCCTCAAGAAACTTATTCGGATAGAAAGACTGGAGCGTCTGTTGATGTATATAGTGGTACAGTTTGGGATCAGTATTTCCCTTATGTGAGACCTCAGGAATTCGGAAATAAAACGGATGTGAGATGGATGAGCTTGACAAATGCAAGCGGTAAAGGGTTATTGCTTGTGGCTGAAAACGATTTGTTAAGCGTTAATGCTCATCAGATTAGTCCGGAAGTAATCGAACACCCTGGTGCGGATGCTCCAAATCGTCATACTTATCATGTCAAGCCTGAAGATGTAGTGACTTGGTACATTGACTTGAAGCAAATGGGAGTAGGAGGAGAAGATAGTTGGGGAGCTAAGCCAAGACCGGATTATTTGATTAAGCCTGATAGAAACTATGAATATAGTTTTAGATTGATACCTTATGATGTTTTTGAAAATAGTCCTTTGCAAAAAATAAATAGCAGAGTGGAGCATCAGTCTAGTTCTTTATAAAAATATAGAGCCCCTAGATTTTAGGGGCTTTTTTATTTTTTCTATATCATTACTAAAAACACATTATGTTAAATAATTGTTATATGAATAATTATCTCCAATATATTTTAACATAAAAATTAAATTTTAATATCTTTAAGCTCTTAAGAATGACTTAAATTGGTGTCTATTTATATTAAATAATCAAATACCAATTAAAATTAGTTACCCTGAAATTTCATTAGAAGTGTAAATTTCTTATTGAAATTCTAATAAATTACGGCATAGATGACGAAGGAAATAATAGAAGAAGTTTTAGCAAACTATGATTTGGGAGATCCAATTGAATGGAAAGTTCTATCCAGTGGTTTTGCTAATGAAAATTACAAACTAGTTACCACTAAGGAAACTGTCTTGTTGAGAGTTTGCAAACAACAAGAAAGAGAAGCCATTGATTTTGAAATGGAATTAATGGATAGACTAAAAAGCGAACACTTTCCTTCGGCATATTCGAGACAAAGAAAAGATGGTAAATTTGTCACTCCCTCAGAAAAAGGAGAAATCGTAATTTACGACTTTGTAATCGGCAAAGAACCTCAGCTAAATAGCAATACATGTTCTGAAATTGCCAATGCTGTAGGAATACTAAGCAAATTGCCTATTGATGACAGCTACGCGAAGCCAAATGCTGTTTCTATCGACCTTTGCGATCATATTATCGAAAGAATTCCTAATGCTAAAAATCGCTTCGATGACATCTATGAGTTTTTCATAGAAGAGACAAATTATTTGCGAGAAGCCTTGACTGCAAACCTGCCAAAAGGCATTGTGCATGGGGATATATTCCCGGACAATACGCTTTATGATGGTGATGATCTTAAAGCTGTCATCGACTTTGAAGAGTTTTGTGTCGAGAGGCTCATGTTCGATGTAGGCGTAACAATCAATGGCTTCTGCTTTATTGACAACAAACTTGATGAGAGCTTATTAAAAATATTTATAGACACTTATCAAAAGCAAAGAAAGCTAACTGAAGATGAATTGTCATATCTTGACAAATACATTCGATGGGGAGCTCAAGCAATGATTGCTTGGCATCTTCAAAACAACCTTTTGGATATTCCGAATGAGAAACAAGAAGCCAGAGTAAGGGAATTGATCGACCGCATCAAAAATCTAGATCTACAAACTGTAAAAAACAACTAACAATATATAAAATAACACGCTCATGAAAAGAGTCGATAATCATTTTGAAATCCAAGGTATCAAAGTGGATAAGATCTGCCAAGAGTTCGGAACTCCACTTTATGTCTATGACGCTGATACTATTGTAGGACAATTAAGCAAATTTCGCAAAGCTTTCGAAGGTGTTGACTTCAAGGTAAAATATGCTTGCAAGGCGCTTACCAATTTGAGTATTGTAAAATTGATGAAAACTTTAGGCACTGGACTAGATACTGTTTCTATCCCTGAGGTTAAAATGGGCCTAAGCGTAGGCTTCGAGCCGGAAGAAATTATCTTCACGCCTAATGCGGTTGATTTTTCTGAAATCGAAGAAGCTGTAGAGCTTGGTGTTCATATCAACATTGAAAATATGTCGAATCTTGAAAGGTTCGCAAAAAAATACGGAAATACTAAACCTTGCTGTGTTAGAATGAATCCATTCATCATGGCCGAGTCAAATTCGGAAAAAGTTGAATGGTGGCATAAGCAATCTAAGTTCGGTATTTCTATCAAGCAAATCGACGATGTAAAAGAGCTAGTTAAAGAATACGGCTTGGTAATCAATGGTATTCATATTCACTCTAGCTCAGTAATCATGAATCCGGAGATTTTCATCAAAGGAGTTCAAAATGTATTTGAAGTTGCGGAAAGATTCGAAAATCTTGATTACATTGATTTCGGAGGAGGAATCAAAGTCCTTCATAAAGAAGATGATGAAATCATTAATATTTTTGATCTAGGAAAAGGCCTAAAAGAGGAGCTAGCTAAATTCGAAGAAAGATACGGCAAAAAAGTTCAACTTTGGTTTGAGCCAGGAAGATTCTTGGTTAGCGACTCCGGAACTTTGTTCACTGAAGTGAAAATCAGAAAGAACAACGGGCATAGAGAATTCGCCGGTACCGACTCAGGTTTCAACCAATTGATCAGACCAATGATGTATGACGCATACCATGAAATCGTTAACACATCAAACCCTGACGGTGAAGAGCAAATGTACACTATCGTTGGTAATATTTGTGAAATAGACAACTTCGCTGTAGATAGAAATATGCCTGAAATTAGAGAAGGGGATATCTTGGCGATCAAAAATGCCGGTGCCTATGGATACAGCATGGCTTCTAATTACAATTCGAGAATGAGGCCTGCCGAAGTAATGATTGTTAACGGCGAAGCTAAACTTGTAAGAAAAAGAGATACTTACGAAGACTTAGTAAAGAATCAAATAGTTATTGATTTCGATAAAGAGTCATTAGATCAAAAGCATCAAGAATTGACTGAAACATTATAATATAACGAAAGGCTTTCTAATGAATTTAGAAAGCCTTTTTTCTTGCTAGTTAAGGGATATTATCAGCGATATTGTCAGTAAATGCTCTTACTGAAACAGATAATTGTCCTGTAGAAGGAGAAAAGTTCCTTACTTCCAGTACTCCGTAATGTCCATTGCTTGGCAACAATGCGAAAGTTGTTTGCCCGGAAGCAAAGTTGGAATACGTATACTCAAACGAATTCACTCTCAATGAGCCTTCAAAACTTTGAATAAACTGTCTATACAAAGATTCGCTTGAAGTAATCCCAAAGAAATTAGGTTTATGCCCGGAAGAGTAAACTCTAAATTTCCCATCAGCTTTAGATCCACTTGTAACTGCGCTGAAAGATAATGTATTTGACCTTAATGGGTTATTCGCATATACAGGATCAAAATTCAGTTTTACTTTGAATGAAAATAATTTTGTATTCCCATTGTTTATATTGATTACCTGGGAGTTATGAGTTGCTACATCAAGTTCTATTTCTTTATTTACAGTTTGATATGACGGAAGTGGAGCAATAGTCACATTAAAATCTCTTGTACCGCTAATATTGTCTTTATTCAAAACAGCTTTAAGCGTTAACTTGATAGTTGAGTTAGCATCGTCAACTGTCGGCGTATAACTAAAATCAAAACTACCGCCACTAAATGACTGTGTGCCTATTCTAGTACCATTTTTCAAAACTTCAACCGTCTTAACCTGATCCGAATGGCTGACTGACAATGTCCAAGTCACTGGTTTGCCTACTTCTCCGCTGCTTGGCGCGGATTTAATATCCATATCTAGGCCACTGTTCAATTCCTTTCTTGGATCATCATTACATGCTCCCAATACAATCATTGAAAGCAACATAAATAAATACAAATAATTCGTCTTTCTTAGCATGATTAATAATTCCTAATGTTTAATCTGATGAACCAAAATATTTATATAAAGTTTTAAAGTATAATTTTTCTACAGCCAGATTCGGCTAGATATAGCTTTTCTATAGCCTTCTATAATAAAATTTCATTGAACCAACTTTGACTTAGCTTGTTTACTCTTTCAAACAGTTAAAAGGGCACAATCCCACATATCATAGTTCTACATGCCAGATAGAAATAAATTAAAAATTTGGAAGGCGTCAAAACTCATTATTGTTGCGGTAATAATTGTACTGGTCTCAACAATAATTATCGAGTGGAAAGATTATTCATCTCAATCAACAAATTATAGATTGAACAAATGGATGTGGGTGCCTACTAAAAACTATATATGCCGGGACGGCAGTACTTCTGGCTTTATCACTAAAAACGGTACAGGCAATTCGCTTGTAATTTTTTTATCTCCAGGTGGATCTTGCTTCAATTCAGTGACTTGCATAGCAAGTAAGAACAAATTCAATGTTAAGAGTTATAATAAGTTCAAGAAAGCCATTATTGAAAAAAAAGATATTTTTTCAGACTCACCACAAGACAATCCATTTTATGATGCAGATTTTCTAATACTGCCATATTGCACTGGCGATTTGCATTCGGGGACAAACTCTTGGGGCAGATTCAAAAATCAGCTCAAGCGCCAACAATTTGTCGGCAGAAACAACATAGAATGCTCCATAAATATTTTCAAAAAAATGAATGGGCTAAAGAAATACGACAAAGTTATCCTATGGGGTGAAAGTGCCGGAGGCTTCGGTTCATTGATAAATTTCGACTACATAGCAAGCCAATTTCCCGACTCTAAATTCACCATGTTCATTAATAGCGGTCCTATGCTGCTTGGAAATAATATTTATACAAACTGTATGAGACGATGCCTTATTAATTTGTATAAAATTAAAATCCCTGACGACTACCATAAATACATAAACGATATAAATAAATACGCCTTCAAAGAGCAAGGCTTTTATGAATATGTGGCAAATAAATACCCTGAGAACAAATTCATTATACTAAGCTCAGAATATGACTGGGTGATGAGAAACTTCTATGGCTTTGGCCAATCCAATTGCAATCCATGGGTTACAACTATTGATTCGATGAATTATAATGCGGCCTTGAGAAACTTAAAGCATAATTTAAATGATTATCATAACTGGCATGTTGAAATAGGCAATGGCTCCAATCATATATATAAAATGGATGAAATCATGTCGTTTGACAGCTTGGCAATGCTATTGACTGAACCTTAAAATATTCTACAATGAAAAAAAACTACTTTATTCTTGTCTTATTTCTGATATTGTTATCCTGTAATAATTCCGACAATAGCCCATGCGATAACTATAAATGGTCTTTTCATGGCGATACAGGTCCAGACACTTGGTCAATTTGTTATAGCCAATGCGATGGCAAGATGCAATCGCCGATTGATATTAGCAATCCAATCGAGGATGAAAAGTTAAATGCGATTGATTTTAACTATTCACCAAGCCAAATCCTATTGGAAAATACAGGCAATTACCTTGTTTTCAATTATATGGAAGGCAGCTATATCTTATTGGATTCCATTCAATATGATCTCGTTCAATTTCATACACATATGAAATCAGACCATACTGTGGACAGCAAATCTTTTCCTATGGAAATTCACTTGGTGCATCAAAATGAAGAAACAGAAGAATTAGCCGTAGTAGCGTTGTTTGTAGAAGTGGGCGAACCGAATCCAGTATTGGAAACGTTTATAAACGATTTGCCAAAATCAGAAGGAGGAACATTTCATTCTGAAACAGAGATAAACGCTATTGATTTATTGCCAGAATCTCCAAACTATTATTTTTACAACGGTTCATTGACTAGCCCTCCTTGTACAGAAGGTGTCTTATGGAATGTTATGCTAGAAACTATTCAAGCTTCACAAGATCAAATGGATAAATATTATGAAATATTAAAAAACAATGAAAGACCTGTGCAACCGATTAATGGCCGAAAAGTGTATTTATACAAAGAAAGACAATCCCTAGCTCAGCGATGATTTATTATATCAAATATTGATTAGCTATAAAAAGAGAACAAAATAAAATTGATATCGGGTAAAAATAAATTTAAATTGAAATTATATTGGCTCAAATGAGTAGAAAATAATTCGTTGATGATCTAATAATGTAAAAGATATAATTCCCGATATGCGATTATTCAAAACAAATACTAATTTTTTCAGCAAAGCGTTAAAAGGCTCTGCATTCCTGCTTGCGTTCGCGGCTTGCAAAAACCTGAATTCGGAAAAACAAAATCTTCATCACCCTGAAGGAGAAGCGCAAATTTCCTTATACGACTTTCCTAATGTGCTTGATGTTACGGGAACACCTGAAGATCACAAATCTTGGGGAGTATGGAGTTTTTCTGACATGGGATCTTGGCATAGCTTTTCACTGCCAGAGCAAGGAAGCGATCAGGTAGGAGGATTTGTTGGTCCTTTTCTTATGACTCAAAACAATGGAGCATGGTTCTCCAAGCAATTTGCCAAGCTATCTATTAAAATCGGAGATAAAAAGCTCGACCTGAATAAGGCTAAAGACCTAAAGACATCTTACTACCCAGGCAGACTTGTTCAAAGTTTCAATATCAATGGTTTGGAAATTGATATGAATCTGATTTTTGTCAGCAATAGAACAACCTTAATCTCATCAGAAATTAAAAACTCGAGCGGCGAGGCTCAGGAAATTCAAATAGGATGGGAGGGAGACGTATTCTTGCCTGAAACTAACATAAACGCTTTGGAGAATGGAGTCGATGTTACATTTGAAGGCAATTCAAAAGCTGTCGCTTTAAGATCTTCAACTGTATCCAAGCCTTCAAGTGATGAATCATCCTATTCATTTAATGCTGGAGAAGCTCAAAGCATTAAACAGAATGAATCAATTCAAAATGCCATCACAATTTCGGTAGTATTTGACGATATTGAGAAAAAAGCAGAGGAAAGAATCTCTGACATTTCCTTGAAAAATGCGGAAGTAGCCCTCAATGAAAATGAAAAGAGATGGAACAGATATGTTGAGACAGTTGTGGACCAGCCTACCCACTGGAAAGAGAATAATGATTATAGAAGAATTGCTGTAAAATCACTTAATACTCTGATGAATAACTGGAGATCCGCTGCCGGTGAGCTGAAACATGAAGGGTTATTCCCATCTTATGGAATTCGCCATTTTCATGGTTTTTGGGCATGGGACTCTTGGAAACACTCTTACGCATTGGCGGCAATTGAGCCTGAACTTGCCAAAAATCAGATCAGAGCGATGTTCGACTACCAAGATGATATGGGTATGATCGCTGACTGTGTATTCAGAGATACATTGGATGAAAAGCATAATTGGAGAAACACAAAAGCACCATTGGCTACTTGGGCGGTCAAGAAAGTTTATGACGTAAGCAAGGACCAATCATTTTTGGAAGAAATGTACCCTAAACTAGTTAAATATCATAACTGGTGGTATATCTATCGCGATCACGACAAAAATGGCATTTGCGAATATGGAGCAACTGATGGAACTCCAACCGCCGCTGCTTGGGAAAGCGGAATGGATAATGCCGTTAGATTTGATGAAGCATTTGCAAAGAAAGACCTGTTGAAAAACAACGAGCATGGATGGTCTTTAGAGCAAGAGTCTGTGGATTTGAACTCATATTTATATGACGAAAAACTAGATTTAGCCGAGATTTCAAAAATTCTAGGCAAAGAAGAAGAAAGCAAAAAATTCTTAGCTGATGCGGAAATATTGAAAAAGAAAATTCAAGACCTAATGTTCGATGAGGAAACAGGGTATTTCTATGATATTGATATTCACACTAAAAAAACGATCAAGGTTCAAGGACCGGAAGGTTGGATACCATTATGGGCGAATATCGCAACACCAGAGCAGGCGGCAAGAGTTAAAGATGTAATGATGGACACGGCTGTGTTTAACACTAAAATGCCTTTGCCAACACTAGCATACAATCATCCGAAATTCAATCCTAGAAAAGGATATTGGAGAGGGCCTGTGTGGATGGATCAAGCTAACTATGGAGTGGAAGCTCTTATGAATTATGGTTTCACACAAGAAGCTAATACCCTAGCCAAGAAAATGCTTGACAATGCCGGTGGATTGAAAAACTCCAGCGATCCAATCAGGGAAAATTATCACCCAATAACAGGAGAAGGATTAAATGCAAACCATTTCAGCTGGTCAGCTGCTCACTTCTTGGTATTATACGGTGAAACAAATACGATAGACAAGCAACCCAAAACAGCCTCTATGAAATAGCATATAGGCTCCCGTCAAATAACAACAAAGCCCAAGCAATCAAATAGCTTGGGCTTTAATTTTTTCAAATAATCACTATCACCAATGATTACTTTTTATACTTTTCAGCTGTTAGTTCTGCTACTTTGCAAATAACCATTGTCGCTTTTTCTATCGCTTCTTTGGCTACAAATTCATACCTGCCATGAAAATTGTGGCCACCTGCAAAGATATTAGGACAAGGAAGTCCCATGAATGAAAGTCTTGCTCCGTCTGTACCTCCTCTAATACCTTTTATTATCGGCTCAATATTCAATTCTTCCATCGCTTCTTTAGCAATATCTATTGTATGGAACACATCTTTTACAACATCGCCCATGTTATAGTATTGATCGAACATTTCCAACTCAACAGTTCCCGCACCATAAGTCTCATTGAACTGATCAACCACAGCTTTGAAATGCTCTTTTCTATTCTCGAAAATGCCTTTATCAAAGTCGCGAATGATATATTGAAGAACTGTTTTTTCCACTTCGCCTTCCATGCTTGTCAAATGATAAAAACCATCTCTACCGCTAGTTTTCTCAGGCACTTCATTCTCAGGCAAAGCTGTAGTGAATTTACCAGCAATAGTCATCGTATTCTTCATTTTACCTTTGGCATATCCAGGGTGAACCATCTTGCCATGGAAAGTCAATTTAGCATACGCCGCATTAAAAGACTCATACTCCAACTCTCCAACTTTGCTGCCATCCATTGTATAGGCCCATTCTGCTCCAAATTTCTTCACGTCAAACAGATCCGCTCCTCTACCAACTTCCTCATCAGGTGTAAAGCCGACTTTGATCGTTCCATGCTTGATTTCAGGATGAGCGATCAAATATTCCATAGCGGACACAATTTCAGTCACACCAGCTTTATCATCCGCTCCAAGCAAAGTTGTTCCATCTGTTGTAATCAACGTTTGACCTTTGTAGAATAATAAGTCAGGAAATTCATCCGGTGACAAAACAATATTCTCAGCAGCGTTTAGTATGATTTCCTTGCCATCGTAATTCTCCCAAATCTGAGGTTTTACATTCTCTCCTGAAAAATCCGGCGAAGTGTCATAATGAGCGACAAAACCAATAGTAGGCACTTCATGGTCAACATTCGAAGGCAAAGTTCCCATTACATAACCATGATCGTCAATTGAAACATCATGCATGCCTATTTCTCTCAATTCCTTCTCCAAGTCTCTAGCCAAAACCCATTGACGCTCTGTGCTTGGTATTTGCTTTACACCAAATTCTGAAGTAGTATGATAGCTTACATATCTTAAAAATCTCTCTAAAACGTCCATTATAATATTGTTTTTATTAAACTATTGTAATTATACAATAAAGATAGTACATTCCCATTAAATTTAGATAGCTTTAGTGAGCAATGGAAATAATTCTGTTTACAAGACCAGATTTTTTTGATGAAGAGTTAGATTTGATCGTCAAACTCTTTGAAAGAGACTTGGGTATCTTGCATCTGAGAAAACCACAAGCGACTATTGAGCAATATCGGGAATGGCTCAACAAATTACCCGAAGAATTTCATCCAAGAATTCGACTTCACCACTATCATGAGCTAGCCAACGAGTATAACTTGGGAGGCATACACTTTACAGAGTATGCGAGAAAGCTAGCCCCAAACCCTTATAAAGGAAAGCATAAAGCATCTACGGGCTTTCATACCTTGGAGGAGTATAAATCCGATAAAGGAAAATACGAGTATGTTTTCCTTAGTCCAGTATTCAACTCTATTTCCAAACGAGGATATTCCAGCAAATTTATTGACAATGAACTGATAGAATCTCTTGAGAATACACCTAAAAAAACTATTGCTCTGGGGGGAATAAGCAAAATGAATATCCATAAATGCCTTTCCATGGGGTTTGATGGCGTCGCCTTGCTAGGCGCTATCTGGAATAGCCAAGATCCTCTTATTGCATGGAAAGACATCGTAAAATGGGAAGAAAAGTTCAATTAACTTTTAATGCATTTGTAAACAACAAACCTCTCATTATCAGCTAAAATATTCACTTCATCAAAAATTTTAGTCAAATGCGTTTTGTAGTTCAAATGCGTATTGGCGACCAATTGAAAACTGCCTCCATTCTTAAGAACTCTTTTTGTTTCTTCAAACAAGCTTATCGCAACCTCGATATTATTCTCATGCTCAAAGTGAAAAGGAGGGTTTGAAACCACCAAATCATAATTATTGTCATCGAGTTTATCCAAAGTATCTTCAAAATAAAAACGAGCGTTTTTATCTTTCAAATTGATTTTGGAAGAAGCTATCGCTAATAATGAGTCATCCAAAAAATGAAATTCAGCATTTGGAAGTTTCTTGCTTATTTCATACCCAATCACTCCATTTCCAGATGCTAAATCCAGCACTTTTTGCTCTTCATTCAACAACATTTCATCGATAAAAAACTGCGTTGCTATATCAACGCCACCTGAAGAGAATACTCCATAGTATTGATGCAAACTATTACCCTCTTTTAGCTTTATTTCATTTACACAGTCCGAAATATTTGAGCTAAGCTCTTTTTTGCTTTTCAAAATTAAAAGTCTGGATTTCTTTTTTGCTCTGCTTTGAGTAATATTCTCAAAATATTTCTCGGCAACTTTAAGCATTTTAGGTGAAAAATGCTTGGTCATAAATGAGCAAATTACTGTGCAATCATTGCTTAAATGAGAAGAAGCATGAATCAAATACAATTCAAAAAGTTCCAATGATTTTGGTATGTCAATTATGGCCAAATCAGCATTCAACCCAAGCTCAACGTCCAAAGGACTCATAGTGTCAAAATATAAATTCTCAAGCTGATTAAGTTTTAGATTATTTGTCCATGATTTCAATTGAGAACGATAATTATAAACCATCAAAGGTTCCTGCCCATTCAAGTTGACAAGAAAGAACCCAAACCTGTCATTGTAAATCAAAGGAGAAACCTCATCGAAATTGTTTTCCTCCAAATATTCTAGTACAAGCTCATTTCCGGCATTCCATGGTTGCAGGGATCTATTATTTGATTTGGGATATCTATCAAACTTATATTTTGAATTGCTTCCTATATACTCTTTCATCTTCCTAGCTTCAAATTGTAGTGGGCAAAGTTAAAATAAATTCGAAAAATGACACTATCAAAACATTGTCATCTCTTCTCTCTGAGCTCAAAAAGAATCCTAAGAGCCAAACCTTCCACCACATGATCATTGAAAAGCTCCTCATATTGAAATAGCAATTGCGACTTAATAAACATCATGATTTCGGACATAGCATCATCATGTCTCTTTTCATGCATCCTGTTTTGTCGGGCATTTCTAATTGTTGAAAAATATAAATCCTTATACTTCCTTGCCAATTGTTTTCTTCTTGCTTCGCTCGAATCCATAGGAGAAACAACGCCTTTGGTTCTTAATACATCATCAGTAATCGTATCAGGGTCAAATTCCATTATTGTATCCAAAAAGTCGGTATCATTCACATCCATTTTAGCGAATTCAGACCTGCGACTGATACTTCTAAGGCTTCTTTCTTCATCAACATATTGATGGTAAGCTAAATGACAAAGACCTTCCAAATACTGGCGATTATACATTCCTCCATTACTTTGATTCATAGCATGAGCCTCTGCAAACAACAATTTCAGAATTTCCTTCGGCCCGCACGAAGGGTTTTCAGCGATTAACTCTCTACACTTTATTAATAAGTCTTGTGAAAATTGCTCGTATAAATGCGTCAAATAATAATCATCCGTTCCTTCTGGCGATATGGCTAAGCCTAGATGCTTTACAAAGTGATGTCCTCTTGATCTATAGAAATGTAAGTATTCCAAATAGCTTGCATTAGCCTCTTTAGGTTCGTCAAAATGCTTGCGAAAATTTCTTCTATCAAAGACTTCTGGCCCTTCACCTGAATATCCTGTTGGCATATCCGATGCAGAAGAATACTTTTTTCTTGTCGCTTCTGTTTTTTGGCGCATCAGTCTCTCTGACAATGTCTCGCTTGGAGATGCCGAAGGAATAGACCAAGTAGGTAAATTTGATGGTCTCGCAGAAACTGGTCGGTCTTCCTGCTCAATTATAGTTGATAAACTCCTCGTAGGATTTGGTTGAGCAGATCTTTGCCTTCTACTTTGCCCTGAAAACATGTTTACCAAAGAGCCAATGACCGGCAAGCTTGACAATGGCGAAGGAGAAACATGATCTGAAGTTACACTAGAACTTTGTCCAGGTGCGATGCCTTGTCTTTCTCTATATGTCTCGGTAAATTCTCTGTGCCTATCATATAAAGGAGCAACTTGCGACGTTTGCGGATCTGGCGTCTGTCCACTTTGAACAGCCCTATGCACATACGTTTCAGTGAAATCAGTATGGCTATCATAACCTGGAGGCCTGTCATCTTGCCCATTTCCAACAAGAGAAGCTCCTTCAGTTTGTTGAGGCTGTGAGAATGGTTGCTGCCCATTTTCAGTATCAATTCTAACATAATCATCCGATTGTTCAAATATACTCAAGCGATCCATGGGAATTACTCTGGGCGGATGCCTATGCTGTCTTCTTCTCTCATCGTCATCACCATCCTTCTTGAAGAACCTTCTCATCATCGCTTGAATGGGCGCTCTTGCAAGACCTGATCTAAGCTTTGATGCTTTTATTCTATTATTCCGTGCTTGCCAAGACTTACCTTCATACACCATATCACCCCTCGTTCGTCCTTTACGTTTAACTTGAATAATTAAATAGCGTTCAGTAAATATCTTTCTTATCCGCTAAAATAAATCGATATGAAAAAAAATTATCGCAAATATTCAAATCTTAATGGATAAGACTGAACGATAGCAAGCATTTCTAGTTTTGAAATTGACATTTATCATGTCAATTAAATGCATTTCCCACTAATGAAAAAAATGGAAAAAACCGCTACACCCTCAATCAGCAACCAAAAAGTCAGCATCGCAATTTGCACTGTTATGGCTTGGGGTGCTTCCGGCATTTTTATACGTTTATTGCCTCACACGGATTATCTGAGTATTGCTTCCATAAGAATGGCTATAGGAGCTATAGTCATAATTCCAATGATACTGTTTAGCAATAACAGCTCCGAACTTTTCAGACAATTCTCTAAAAGCCATACGCTTATTCTTGGAGCAATTTTCTATACATGCTATTTATTGGCAACATACGCTTATACAAGATCTCCCATTGGAGAAACTGCCTTGCTAATGACTGTAACTCCCATTTTTATATTTATTTATAAATTAATAAAAAGGGAGAAAATCAAGCGTACAGAATTATTAGGCTTCGTCATGGCTTTCATTGGAGTGTTCATTGTTTTGTCTCCGGAGATATTCGGCTTGCCTCAAAAAGAAGTAGATCATATATCAGGCAATCTAGCTGCATTAGGAGTCGCTTCCCTGTTAGCCGTTTATTCAACAACATACTCAAGGCTTAAAAAAGCCTCAAAAGCTCCGGACATTCTTGTTACCACTGGCGTTGCCTCTATCATTGGGGCTTTTCTTTGCTTTTCACTTTTATCTATTAATCTGCAAAATATACAAGAGCCAAATTTTGATGAAATTGTTTATTACGTAGGTCTAGGACTAATAGCGACTATGCTGCCAACATTAGGTTTTAGTTTTTCCAGCATGCATTTGCCCACCTTATTGGTTACAAGCATACTTCTTCTCGAGCCCGTATTCGCAACAATCTATGCTTTTGTGTTCTTAAACGAGACTCCTTCAATTACTTTGCTCCCTGGCGGGGTGCTCGTATTAACTGGAATATATATCATTTCAAAAAATCAAAACGCATAAAAAAAGCCATCCCTTTCGGGACAGCTTAAGTATTTAAACTAGATAATATATTACATCATTGGAGTGCTAAATTTCTGCTTTTTCTTTCGCTTTAGCTTATATGAAAGCGATACTTCCAAAGCCGAACCTCCAGCCAGATTATAATCCAAATAAGTAGTATTGGTATCATAACTTACACCCACAGAGTATCTTGGGGTTTCATAGCCAACATTCATTATAAATGCGTCATTAACACGATACCAAGCTCCAATAATCAAACTTTTGAAGTCCTTGCGAAACTTTGAGCTACTCAAGTAGTAAGTTCCATATGCTCCAATATTCAACTGATCTTGACCATCTCTTGACTGATACAGCAAGTTTGGTGAAATTTTGAATAACTCAGAAGCGGGAGTGAAGTTGATACCCGCATTCACTTTGTATAATACTGGAAGTTCATGCTTTGAACCTTCAGCACTTGTAAAGGAAACATCCGGTTGATTTAAATTTTCAGCTGAAAATCCTGCAAAATAAGAAACATGCGCTTTGCCTCTTCTTGATTTAGGAGAGTAAAACCACATAACTCCACCACCAAATACTGGATAGCTAACTCTATCATTCAACAAACCGTCTTGCTCTACAGAAGACTGTATACTTGGATTATATCCAAAATAGTTATCGTACTGTGTTCCCCATTTCAGATTAGCGTAATCAAAAGATCTTTGGCCAAATCCACCGTTAATGCCAAAAGAAATCTTCTGATTTCCTCTGTCAAAAAACAAATTATAAGCGGCATTCAATCTCACACTTGTTTGTTTAAGAGCTCTCTCATTACCAGATGTTTCATTGTAAAAAGATACTCCTACGCCACCCAAGTGATTATGTTTCATACCTCTTTTGCTGATTATCGGGTGTATTGCTGAAAACTGCATTTGATTGATCGGAAAGTTCTTATCTCTCCACTTTTGGCGATAATTCGCTCCAAAGTAAGTCGATGTCTGGTTTCCCGAAAGCGCAGGATTAAGCAATAACGGCGCCGCATAATATTGCGAAAATGAAGCGTCTTGCGCTACCGTTTTTTTCGCTTGGACTGTCATAAAAACCATCAATCCAATCCAAGCTATTATCTTTATGTAATTTTTCTTATTCATAATAAATAGTTCGAGTATGAATTAATTTATCTTAAAACAGTTATAACTCCCTTGCCGGAAATTTGTCTACCATTCTCCAGCTCGCCAATCAATACATAATCATAAGTATCAGCTAGGGCATCGGATTTAGTCGCCTGATTTTCTCCCTTCCATCCGGTATTTCTCATATACTCAATAGAATTCGATTCGAAAACTTTATTCCCCCATCTATCATAAACAATAAAAGAAAATTCTTTTTCTGTCATAAATTGAGAATAAATTCTCGCTGATTGATCCTCTGAATCATTAGCCAATGGTGTCAAAGCATTAGGTATGTAAAATGGATCCTTGTCTGAATAGTCCAGTCCTACTGCATAAACATTGAAAGCCAGCTCAGTATCAAAATGCTTTGCACTGGTTACAAAACTCTCATAAAGATCTTCAGCTTGAACTGAATACCCCATACTTCTAAATTCTGTTCCAACTTCTCTAGCTTCAGCTACTACGATTCCTTTCAAACCTTTTGGATTTGTCATGCCTTCCTCTGAAGAAAAAGAAATAGTAATCTTTCCGCTTTCCAACTTGCCTTCAACAGTTTTTTCCCATCTTGATGTTTCAACCACATCGTCGATATTCAATCCATTTTTTGGGTCAGGATTACTGTCAAATGCTTCCAAAGCTAGCAATGTGCCTGTACTCCCAGTAACTTCAATAGTTGATGCAGGCAAATACCTTCCATTTTTGCCTAGCGGAAAATACATTTCCTCGGTTCTTATCTCATGATATAATTTTCCATCAACAAATGATGTTCCGTCAAGCGATTCTATGACCTCGGAATCAATTCCCAAAATCATCTTATTCGACTCTCCAGTGAAGAAGACACCAGCATCTAACTGAAATGTGCGAGTAATTCTAAGGTCGCCCTCGATATTTTTATTACCTGCTCCACTTGTTTGCAATTGAGCTATATCAATTCCGCTATTACTTACCAACTGGTCATCCCCATTAAGTTCTATCCAGCCTTCGCCTTCATAGCCTCCTTGGTTCAACCAATCACCTGCGACAACAATTTGACCATTTTCATGATCATTCACTATTTTCGCAGTTGGAGCATTAACAACAGAACCAGAAACAATCAAATTCCCTAATTCTGAGCTATATTGATTTTGATTGGAGAAATCTCCAACCACAGTCATATTGCCGCCTTCTTTTATATCTCCGGTTTTATTCTCAATAGTTCCTGTATTTGACAAATCACCATTGACATGCAATATCGCCTGATCGCTAACATAAATATGCTGGCCATTATTTTGAAGAGTTTGAGCATTAGCGCCAAAAGACGTCAAAGCCAATAAACCCAAACTTCCCAGTATGATATTTTTGTTCATAGTAAATAATTCGTTTTAGGTAAAGAAAGGAGGGAGGTAATCTCCCTCACAAACGATTTATTTTGAGGTGATCTGCAAATGTTGCTTGATCAATTCAATATCCTTCAACAATGCGTCATTCTGAGCTTTTACTTCCTCATACTTAGCTTCTGCTGAAGCGTTGTCAGATTTCAAACCTTCGATGATCTGTTGTTGTTCTTTGATCGCTTCGATTAGGACTGGGATCAGGCCATTGTAGCTAACTGCTTTAAACCCTTTTTCATCTGTATGAACTAATGATGGTAATACTTTTTCAACCTCTTGAGCTATCACTCCTAGGTCTTGTTTATTTGAAGATTTCCATTTGTAAGAAGTTCCTCTCAATTTCATAACAGTATTTAGTGCATTTGAAATAGTATTTACATTTGATTTGAGTCTTTCATCAGATGTGTTTATTGTTCCACTAGCCCAAATAAACCCATAAACTTCTAAAGCATCTTGAATTCTTACTCTATCTCCAGCAGCGCTAATAGTTGTTCCATTCTCATTAGCATTAATATATTCACTAGTAAAGTATCTGACATTGGAAATATCTCCAACACCACAATCTTTAGCCATATAAATATTACCATTGACTCTTAATTCAACATCACAATATGGGTCTGTTCCTCCAATATTAATAGTACTTCTGATTCCATCATTTCCTGTTCCTTTGATATCACCAGTATTTATATCTCCATTAGTGGTAGAACTTTCCCAAGATGCTATTCCATTTTTAACAGTTAAAACTTTACCATTGTCTGATGAACCTCCTGTGGTTACTTTAGCATAAGGAACATTATTCAAAGAGAATTGACTACTTCCATTCAAGAAAAAATGATTTGTATTATAAGCTCTAGAAGTTGCAGTGCCTGCATTTCCAATCCACATATTTCCATCAGCAAGAGTAGGCATAGCATCATTATCAGCCCACTCTACATTTCCTCCGACAATTTTCAAGACTTGACCATCCGTCCCTGTTTCTGCATTTAATTTTATATCTGTACCTGAGATATCAAATTGATCACTATCAAATCCTTTTTCGACTGTTCCTTGTATAGTACCTACAAGCACTTTATTATCTGATATTGGATTAAGCGTAGCTTCACTATCGTTATTATCTAAAGAGATGACAAATTTACCATTGGCATCTTTTGTAAAAGAATCTACTCCTTGAGCATCAGTATTGACACCATTTTGCAAGTCCGCTAAATCAACAGTAACGGGATCTCCATCTTCAATCGAAATCGTCAATTCAGTTCCCGATAGACTTGCAGAAGTTAAGTTCTGATTATCTGAACTTACCAAGCCTGAAAGGTCAACTGTTCCTCCGTCTTCTAAAGTTATAATGTGAGAAGTTGCATCATAAGAAATCGATTGATTATCGCTTCCTTCTAAGTCAGCCAAATCAACTGTTGTTGATGCTCCATTTTCTATAGATATCGTTAACTCTGTGCCTGACAATACTGCTGATGTTAAATCCTGCTCATCTGAATTAACGCCATTTTGCAAGTCCACTAGATCAACTGTTACTGGGTTTCCATCTTCGATAGAAATTGTCAACTCTGTGCCTGTCAAGCTTGCAGCAGTAAGATTCTGATTATCTGAACTTACCAAGTCTGAAAGATCAACGGTTCCTCCGTCTTCTAAAGTTATAATGTGAGAAGTTGCGTCATAAGAAATCGATTGATTATCGCTTCCTTCTAAGTCAGCCAAATCAACTGTTGTTGATGCTCCATTTTCTATAGATATCGTTAACTCTGTGCCTGACAATTCTGCTGATGTTAAATCCTGCTCATCTGAATTAACGCCATTTTGCAAGTCCGCTAAATCAACTGTAACAGGATCTCCATCTTCGATAGAGATTGTCAACTCTGTGCCTGACAAGCTTGCAGCAGTTAGATTCTGATTATCTGAACTTACCAAGCCTGATAGATCAACTGTTCCTCCGTCTTCTAAAGTTATAATGTGAGAAGTTGCATCATAAGAAATTGACTGATTATCACTTCCCTCTAAGGCAGCCAAGTCTACTGTTGTTGATGCTCCATTTTCTATAGATATCGTTAACTCTGTTCCTGACAATACTGCTGATGTCAAGTCTTGCTCATCAAAGTTAACACCATTTTGCAAATCCGCTAAATCAACTGTAACGGGATCTCCATCTTCGATAGAGATTGTCAACTCTGTGCCTGACAAGCTTGCAGCAGTTAGATTCTGATTATCTGAACTTACCAAGCCTGATAGATCAACTGTTCCTCCGTCTTCTAAAGTTATAATGTGAGAAGTTGCATCATAAGAAATTGACTGATTATCACTTCCCTCTAAGGCAGCCAAGTCTACTGTTGTTGATGCTCCATTTTCTATAGATATCGTTAACTCTGTTCCTGACAATACTGCTGATGTCAAGTCTTGCTCATCAAAGTTAACACCATTTTGCAAATCCGCTAAATCAACTGTAACGGGATCTCCATCTTCGATAGAGATTGTCAACTCTGTGCCTGACAAGCTTGCAGCAGTTAGATTCTGATTATCTGAACTTACCAAGCCTGATAGATCAACTGTTCCTCCATCTTCTAAAGTTATAATGTGAGAGGTTGCATCATAAGAAATTGATTGATTATCGCTTCCCTCTAAGGCAGCCAAGTCTACTGTTGTTGAAGCTCCATTTTCTATTGATATCGTTAACTCAGTACCTGATAATACTGCTGATGTTAAATCCTGCTCATCTGAATTGACGCCATTTTGCAAGTCAGCTAAATCAACTGTAACAGGACTTCCATCTTCGATAGAGATTGTCAGCTCTGTGCCAGACAAACTTGCTGAAGTTAAATTCTGATTATCAGAACTTACCAAGCCTGAAAGATCAACTGTTCCTCCATCTTCCAAAGTAATAATATGCGATGTTGCATCGTAAGAAATTGATTGATCATCACTCCCTTCTAAGGCAGCCAAATCAACTGTTGTTGATGCTCCATTTTCTATAGATATCGTTAACTCAGTACCTGACAATACTGCTGATGTCAAGTCTTGCTCATCAGAATTTACTTCTCCTTGTAAATCTATCAAATCAACTGTAACGGGATTTCCATCTTCGATAGAGATTGTCAATTCTGTGCCAGACAAACTTGCTGAAGTTAAATTCTGATTATCAGAACTTACCAAGCCTGAAAGATCAACTGTTCCTCCATCTTCCAAAGTAATAATATGCGATGTTGCATCGTAAGAAATTGATTGATTATCGCTTCCCTCTAAGGCAGCCAAGTCTACTGTTGTTGAAGCTCCATTTTCTATAGATATCGTTAACTCAGTACCTGATAATACTGCTGATGTCAAATCTTGCTCATCTGAGTTTACTTCTCCTTGTAAATCTATCAAATCAACTGTAACGGGATCTCCATCTTCGATAGAGATTGTCAATTCTGTGCCTGACAAGCTTGCAGCAGTAAGGTTCTGATTGTCTGTATTATCTAAATAAGCAGTTAAATCAACACTATTCCCGCTTTCAATAGATAATAGATTTCCATTCAAAGCTAAATCTTGAATCTCATTTGATGAATCTAAATCACCATCATTAAGTATATGATCATCTATCTTTTGAGTATTATCAGCAATATTAGTCTCATTTACCGAAACTCTACCATCTAGATTCGTTATATCTGTTGTATTCTGTGTGATATTGGTTTCATTGGTTGAAACTCTACCATCTAGATTCGTTATATCCGTTGTATTCTGTGTGATATTCGTTTCATTGGTTGAAACTCTACCATCTAGATTCGTTATATCCGTTGTATTCTGTGTGATATTTGTTTCGTTGGTTGAAACTCTACCATCTAGATTAACAATATTTCCCTCTATCGTTGTAATACTGTTTGTATTGTTTTCGATATTAACCTCATTATCTGAAACTCGACTTGTTAAATCATCAAGATCCGTTTTGTCTGCTTTAGTATTATCTAAATCAACTAACTCATTATCTATTTCGATAAATTTATTCGTAATAGTAGTGGTTATATCATTAATTTGGTTTTGATACTTTTTAACACTAATTGTTTCGCCACCAACTAATACCAACTGATCATTTTCTTCATCAAAGCTTTTGATGCCTCCGATATTAGTTGGAATCCATTTACTCAAATCACCAGACCAGTAATAAATTTTTTCCTCGTCATTATCAAAGACCATTAGACCTTCATCCTTTAATGAAAGATTATTCCCCAAAGTTACTCTTTGAGAATTTGATAATCTTGGGATAATAAGACCTTGATTTCCGTCTTTTGACTCCAAGTGCAGTATTGCATTTTTGTTAGGCTCATTCGTGCCAATTCCGACGTTATTTTGAGCTATGACATCGCCACCTGTAAAGGCGATACTAGTTATTAGTCCCGCCGAAACCAATAATTTTAGGGGGTTAAATTTGGAATTCATTTTTGTAGTGTAAAGGTGTTCCTAAGATAAATTTTTAGTTAAATTATATTAACAGTATTACATATGTGACATTTCATCTTATAATATGACTGAAAGATAGTCAATCTAAGTATAAAAAAAAATTAAATTATTACTAAATTGACAATAAACAATTCACTATTTATAATATGGGTAAAAAAATAGAGCGACAATAATCGCTCTATAAGTTTCCAATTCATACTAAATTATCCAAA
This sequence comes from Aureibacter tunicatorum, assembly GCF_036492635.1. Classification (GTDB taxonomy): domain Bacteria; phylum Bacteroidota; class Bacteroidia; order Cytophagales; family Cyclobacteriaceae; genus Aureibacter; species Aureibacter tunicatorum. Next base: position 35,418 of record NZ_AP025308.1, on the reverse strand, counting down.
GTTAATCTCGATGAGGCTTAAATTAATCAATATTGAATATTTCCGATGGAATAACATTAAGCATATATTAACTCATAAATTAAATTGAACATTAATTTATTAAGTTAACAATCCCTTTTCTTTCTATTCTTCTGCCACTTTTCAAAGTACATTTTAATACATAGTCATACACTCCATTTCTCATCATGACATCTGTATTGAATTTTTGGCCATTCCAACCTTCTTGCAACATTTGATCCAAAACAGTAGTTTCGTACACCATATTACCCGTTTTATCATAAACTACAAACAAAAAATCTTCGCTTTCAATATCCTCGGAATATATTTTAATTCTTTGATTTTCATAATTTTCAGCTGATGGAGCTAAAGCATTAGGTATAACAATTCTATATTGTTCAAACTTTGCACCTAACCCAACCGCATATAAATATCTTTCTCCTGAACTAATTGTATTTCCTGACCTGACAAAGCCTTCCTGTCCATCACCAGTCACACCACCATTACCTATCTTATAAAATGGACCAGGCAAGCCTAAAGCTTCTGTAACAATAACATAATTCAATTGATCAACATCTAAAGGATCTTCAAAATAATATGGGAGTTCAATATATGCTTCTTCAAGATTACCTCTAACTTTTCTTTTCTCCCAATAAGCTGATTCGTCCACAAAATCGACATTCAAGCCCGCTTGGGCTCCTGTATTATCATCAAATGCCTCCATGGAGAGCATTAAATTATCTGCCTTTTCGATATTCATTTTCACAGGCAAATAAAAATCGCCTTTTCCAATTGGGAACCATTTTTCTCCCAGGCCTTCATGATACAACCTGCCATCAATATATGCGTTTTGACTTCCTCCTTGCACTATCGCATTTTCATAAATAAAAAGAGTGTCAGTTTCTGTTATATTCACAAATCCATTTATCATTGAGAGATTTGTCATAATACCAATAGTACCTCTAATGGATATTTCACTTCCTGAGTTATTAATAATCAGTCTATTAAAATTATTTCTCCCATGTTCTATTGATTGAGAGTTGGTGCCAACTACATAAAACTTGCCTTCATCATCAAAAGCAGCTTGATTGTCCCAGTCTTTAGCAACATGCAAATCCCCTTTATTATGAAGCTCCCCTTGGTTTAAAACCTCCATATTCATCTTCACTTCTGCACTGTTAGACCATGGGATTCCTGTATTCACTACTTGCCCAAATGATTTGATTAGACCAAATAGACAAGTGATGCATAAAATCGCTTCTTTCATATTTCTTTATTAAAAATTTGAAAATTAAAGAGAGGTATAAATACCTCTCACTCTTTATCACTTGCCTGATATCTGTAATTGTTGTTTAATCAATTCAATATCCGACTTCATTCCTTTATTTTCTGAACTTAATTTGTCAATTAGCTTAGATTGCAACTTCATTGACTTTGCTTGAAACTCCAACGCGCTTTTTAGGCTTTCGATATCCGTTTCTCCTTTTGCTAATTTCATCGTTAAGTCTTCGATAATTGTTTGTTGTTTCTTGATTGCCTCAATTAAAAATGGGATAATCCCGGTATAGTTTACTGACTTAAATCCATCAGGATTGACTGAAACTAATTTAGGCAAAATCTCCTCAACTTCTTGAGCGATCAAACCATACTCATGTTCATCACTTTTTTTCCAATGATATGACATTCCATTAAGCTTGAGGACCTTTTCAAGTGCGCTTTCAATAGAATGAATATCTTTTTTTAACCTTTTATCTGAAGCTCTCCACCAACTTCCACTTGTATAAATTTGTGTTGAATTTAAATAAATACCTGATAGTCCTCCATCAAGGTATATTCCGTCATATCCATACATGTGCAACCTTCCATACTGACTTATTGAGTAATAACCAAAACGATCATTATATGCACTAGTACTCCCATAATTCAACTCTCCTGTAGTTCTTTTCAACAGTTGATTCCCATTATACCTAGTATCTCCATGTATTTCATGGTCATCATTTAATGTAAAATTACTAGTTCCATTAAAAGCTCCTGACTCATCTCCATGATAAACTGTAAAACCTTTATCATTAAGTTTGAATTTTGCATTACTAATATCTGTACTTGATGGATCTTTCCAAACTACATCTCCAGAAGAATTCGTTGTAAGAACTTGTCCACTAGAGCCAGAACTAATTTTTTCAGGTTCTACAGCATCATCTTGGATTTTTCCTGTTGAGATTGCTGCATCTTTAATACTTATCGTATTTGCATTCAAATCAAAATGAGAGTTATCAAAACTTAAGCTTGTACCACTTCCAGAAATACTCAATGTATTCCCGGTTATTACAAAGTCCTGCAACTCGTTAGTCGGGTCTGTGTCATTATCATTCATTATGGATGCATCCAAACTCAGAACTTTATTTACTGTATCCAAATCAAATACATTTAAATCAAGTAATATATCATCCATATAATTATTATCCGTACCTACATATATCTCTGCATAATTTGCATATACTTTTGAAGGCTTTACTGCTTGAGATTGTATCAAACTTCCAGAAATCGACTGTTCTTTTAATTTAAACCCTTGGCTTGGGTCAATTTTAAAATGCGTTTGATAATATGCTACTTCCGCAGCTTTACCATTAATATCTCCAATAAAAATATGATCTTGACTTAAATCAGAATTATCTAGCGTAGACAAATCAACTGTTTTAGCCACTTCACCATCATTTTCAAGTGAAATTCTTAATTCATTATTTACTAAAGAAAATTGATCTATTATTTGATTATCTGTATTGATGCTTGATAGATCAACATCGTTCCCATCTTCTATCGACAGAGTAGAACCGCTCAAAGTTAAATTCTGGTCATCCGTATTGATATCGCCTACCAAATCAGCTATCGCAATCTGACCACCATTAGACAAATTGATCACTTGGTTCGCTGCATCATAAGAAATCTGCTGAGCATCCGTGTTGTCTAGCAATGCCGACAAATCAACCGTGCCCCCATTTTCCAAAGTCACTACCTGAGTAGCTGCATCGTATGTCAGTTGCTGATCGTCTGTATTGATGTCGCCTACCAAATCTGCTATCGCAATCTGGCCGCCATTCGACAAATTAATCACTTGGTTCGCTGCGTCATAAGAAATCTGCTGAGCATCCGTATTGTCCAGCAATGCCGATAAATCAACCGTGCCGCCATTTTCCAAAGTCACTACCTGAGTAGCCGCATCGTATGTCAATTGCTGGTCATCTGTATTGATATCGCCTACCAAATCAGCTATCGCAATCTGACCACCATTCGACAAATTGATCACTTGGTTCGCTGCGTCGTAAGAAATCTGCTGAGCATCCGTGTTGTCCAGCAATGCCGACAAATCAACCGTGCCGCCATTTTCCAAAGTCACTACCTGAGTAGACGCATCGTATGTTAATTGCTGGTCGTCTGTATTGATGCTTGATAAGTCAACATCGTTTCCATCTTCTATCGATAGAGTAGAACCGCTCAAGGTTAAATTCTGGTCATCCGTATTGATATCGCCTACCAAATCAGCTATCGCGATCTGGCCGCCATTCGACAAATTGATCACTTGGTTTGCTGCGTCATAAGAAATCTGCTGAGCATCCGTGTTGTCTAGCAATGCCGACAAATCAACCGTGCCCCCATTTTCCAAAGTCACTACCTGAGTAGCTGCATCGTATGTCAATTGCTGGTCGTCTGTGTTGATATCGCCAACCAAATCTGCTATCGCAATCTGGCCGCCATTAGACAAATTGATCACTTGGTTCGCTGCGTCGTAAGAAATCTGCTGAGCGTCCGTGTTGTCTAGCAATGCCGACAAATCAACTGTGCCGCCATTTTCCAAAGTCACCACCTGAGTAGCCGCATCGTATGTCAATTGCTGGTCGTCTGTATTGATGTCGCCTACCAAATCAGCTATCGCAATCTGGCCGCCATTAGACAAATTGATCACTTGGTTCGCTGCGTCGTAAGAAATCTGCTGAGCGTCCGTGTTGTCCAGCAATGCCGACAAATCAACCGTGCCGCCATTTTCCAAAGTCACCACCTGAGTAGCCGCATCATATGTCAATTGCTGATCGTCTGTATTGATGTCGCCTACCAAATCAGCTATCGCAATCTGGCCGCCATTAGACAAATTGATCACTTGGTTCGCTGCGTCGTAAGAAATCTGCTGAGCGTCCGTGTTGTCTAGCAACGCCGACAAATCAACCGTGCCGCCATTTTCCAAGGTCACAACATGAGTAGCAGCATCGTATGTCAATTGCTGGTCGTCTGTATTGATATCGCCTACCAAATCAGCTATCGCGATCTGGCCGCCATTAGACAAATTGATCACTTGGTTCGCTGCATCGTAAGAAATCTGCTGAGCGTCCGTGTTGTCTAGCAATGCCGACAAATCAACTGTGCCGCCATTTTCCAAAGTCACAACCTGAGTGGCTGCATCATATGTTAATTGCTGGTCGTCTGTGTTGATATCGCCTACCAAATCTGCTATCGCAATCTGGCCCCCATTAGACAAGTTGATCACTTGGTTCGCTGCGTCGTAAGAAATCTGCTGCGCGTCCGTGTTATCTAGCAATGCCGACAAATCAACTGTGCCACCATTTTCCAAAGTCACAACCTGAGTGGCTGCATCGTATGTTAATTGCTGAGCGTCTGTGTTGATGCTGGATAGATCAACATCGTTTCCATCTTCTATCGATAGAGTAGAACCGCTCAAGGTTAAATTCTGGTCATCCGTATTGATATCGCCTACCAAATCTGCTATCGCAATCTGGCCGCCATTCGACAAATTAATCACTTGGTTCGCTGCGTCATAAGAAATCTGCTGAGCATCCGTATTGTCCAGCAATGCCGATAAATCAACCGTGCCGCCATTTTCCAAAGTCACTACCTGAGTAGCCGCATCGTATGTCAATTGCTGGTCATCTGTATTGATATCGCCTACCAAATCAGCTATCGCAATCTGACCACCATTCGACAAATTGATCACTTGGTTCGCTGCGTCGTAAGAAATCTGCTGAGCATCCGTGTTGTCCAGCAATGCCGACAAATCAACCGTGCCGCCATTTTCCAAAGTCACTACCTGAGTAGACGCATCGTATGTTAATTGCTGGTCGTCTGTATTGATGCTTGATAAGTCAACATCGTTTCCATCTTCTATCGATAGAGTAGAACCGCTCAAGGTTAAATTCTGGTCATCCGTATTGATATCGCCTACCAAATCAGCTATCGCGATCTGGCCGCCATTCGACAAATTGATCACTTGGTTTGCTGCGTCATAAGAAATCTGCTGAGCATCCGTGTTGTCTAGCAATGCCGACAAATCAACCGTGCCCCCATTTTCCAAAGTCACTACCTGAGTAGCTGCATCGTATGTCAATTGCTGGTCGTCTGTGTTGATATCGCCAACCAAATCTGCTATCGCAATCTGGCCGCCATTAGACAAATTGATCACTTGGTTCGCTGCGTCGTAAGAAATCTGCTGAGCGTCCGTGTTGTCTAGCAATGCCGACAAATCAACTGTGCCGCCATTTTCCAAAGTCACCACCTGAGTAGCCGCATCGTATGTCAATTGCTGGTCGTCTGTATTGATGTCGCCTACCAAATCAGCTATCGCAATCTGGCCGCCATTAGACAAATTGATCACTTGGTTCGCTGCGTCGTAAGAAATCTGCTGAGCGTCCGTGTTGTCCAGCAATGCCGACAAATCAACCGTGCCGCCATTTTCCAAAGTCACCACCTGAGTAGCCGCATCATATGTCAATTGCTGATCGTCTGTATTGATGTCGCCTACCAAATCAGCTATCGCAATCTGGCCGCCATTAGACAAATTGATCACTTGGTTCGCTGCGTCGTAAGAAATCTGCTGAGCGTCCGTGTTGTCTAGCAACGCCGACAAATCAACCGTGCCGCCATTTTCCAAGGTCACAACATGAGTAGCAGCATCGTATGTCAATTGCTGGTCGTCTGTATTGATATCGCCTACCAAATCAGCTATCGCGATCTGGCCGCCATTAGACAAATTGATCACTTGGTTCGCTGCATCGTAAGAAATCTGCTGAGCGTCCGTGTTGTCTAGCAATGCCGACAAATCAACTGTGCCGCCATTTTCCAAAGTCACAACCTGAGTGGCTGCATCATATGTTAATTGCTGGTCGTCTGTGTTGATATCGCCTACCAAATCTGCTATCGCAATCTGGCCCCCATTAGACAAGTTGATCACTTGGTTCGCTGCGTCGTAAGAAATCTGCTGCGCGTCCGTGTTATCTAGCAATGCCGACAAATCAACTGTGCCACCATTTTCCAAAGTCACAACCTGAGTGGCTGCATCGTATGTTAATTGCTGAGCGTCTGTGTTGATGCTGGATAGATCAACATCGTTTCCATCTTCTATCGATAGAGTAGAACCGCTCAAGGTTAAATTCTGGTCATCCGTATTGATATCGCCTACCAAATCTGCTATCGCAATCTGGCCGCCATTCGACAAATTAATCACTTGGTTCGCTGCGTCGTAAGAAATCTGCTGAGCATCCGTATTGTCTAGCAATGCCGACAAATCAACTGTGCCGCCATTTTCCAAAGTCACTACCTGAGTAGCCGCATCGTATGTCAGTTGCTGATCGTCTGTATTGATGTCGCCTACCAAATCTGCTATCGCAATCTGACCGCCATTCGACAAATTAATCACTTGGTTCGCAGCGTCGTAAGAGATCTGCTGAGCGTCCGTATTGTCCAGCAATGCCGACAAATCAACCGTGCCGCCATTTTCCAAAGTCACCACCTGAGTAGCCGCATCGTATGTCAATTGCTGATCGTCTGTGTTGATGCTTGATAGATCAACATCATTTCCATCTTCTATCGACAGAGTAGAACCGCTCAAAGTTAAATTCTGGTCATCCGTATTGATATCGCCTACCAAATCAGCTATCGCAATCTGACCACCATTAGACAAATTGATCACTTGGTTCGCTGCATCATAAGAAATCTGCTGAGCATCCGTGTTGTCTAGCAATGCCGACAAATCAACCGTGCCGCCATTTTCCAAAGTCACTACCTGAGTAGCTGCATCGTATGTCAATTGCTGGTCGTCTGTGTTGATATCGCCAACCAAATCTGCTATCGCAATCTGGCCCCCATTAGACAAGTTGATCACTTGATTCGCTGCGTCGTAAGAAATCTGCTGAGCATCCGTGTTGTCTAGCAATGCCGACAAATCAACTGTACCGCCATTTTCCAAAGTCACAACCTGAGTAGCCGCATCGTATGTCAATTGCTGGTCGTCTGTATTGATATCGCCTACCAAATCAGCTATCGCGATCTGGCCGCCATTAGACAAATTGATCACTTGGTTCGCTGCATCATAAGAAATCTGCTGAGCATCCGTGTTGTCTAGCAATGCCGACAAATCAACCGTGCCGCCATTTTCCAAAGTCACTACCTGAGTAGCTGCATCGTATGTCAATTGCTGGTCGTCTGTGTTGATATCGCCAACCAAATCTGCTATCGCAATCTGGCCCCCATTAGACAAGTTGATCACTTGATTCGCTGCGTCGTAAGAAATCTGCTGAGCATCCGTGTTGTCTAGCAATGCCGACAAATCAACTGTACCGCCATTTTCCAAAGTCACAACCTGAGTAGCCGCATCGTATGTCAATTGCTGGTCGTCTGTATTGATATCGCCTACCAAATCAGCTATCGCGATCTGGCCGCCATTAGACAAATTGATCACTTGGTTCGCTGCATCATAAGAAATCTGCTGAGCATCCGTGTTGTCTAGCAATGCCGACAAATCAACCGTGCCGCCATTTTCCAAAGTCACTACCTGAGTAGCTGCATCGTATGTCAATTGCTGGTCGTCTGTGTTGATATCGCCAACCAAATCTGCTATCGCAATCTGGCCCCCATTAGACAAGTTGATCACTTGATTCGCTGCGTCGTAAGAAATCTGCTGAGCATCCGTGTTGTCTAGCAATGCCGACAAATCAACTGTACCGCCATTTTCCAAAGTCACAACCTGAGTAGCCGCATCGTATGTCAATTGCTGGTCGTCTGTATTGATATCGCCTACCAAATCAGCTATCGCGATCTGGCCGCCATTAGACAAATTGATCACTTGGTTCGCTGCATCATAAGAAATCTGCTGAGCATCCGTGTTGTCTAGCAATGCCGACAAATCAACCGTGCCGCCATTTTCCAAAGTCACTACCTGAGTAGCTGCATCGTATGTCAATTGCTGGTCGTCTGTGTTGATATCGCCAACCAAATCTGCTATCGCAATCTGGCCCCCATTAGACAAGTTGATCACTTGATTCGCTGCGTCGTAAGAAATCTGCTGAGCATCCGTGTTGTCTAGCAATGCCGACAAATCAACTGTGCCGCCATTTTCCAAAGTCACCACCTGAGTAGCTGCATCGTATGTCAATTGCTGGTCGTCTGTGTTGATGCTTGATAGATCAACATCGTTTCCATCTTCTATCGATAGAGTAGAACCACTCAAGGTTAAATTCTGATCATCCGTATTAATATCGCCTACCAAATCAGCTATCGCAATCTGGCCGCCATTAGACAAATTGATCACTTGGTTCGCAGCGTCGTAAGAAATCTGCTGAGCATCCGTGTTGTCTAGCAATGCCGACAAATCAACCGTGCCGCCATTTTCCAAAGTCACAATCTGAGTAGCCGCATCGTATGTCAATTGCTGGTCGTCTGTGTTGATATCGCCTACCAAATCAGCTATCGCGATCTGGCCGCCATTAGACAAATTGATCACTTGGTTCGCTGCGTCGTAAGAAATCTGCTGAGCATCCGTGTTGTCCAGCAATGCCGACAAATCAACCGTGCCGCCATTAGACAAATTGATCACTTGGTTCGCAGCGTCATAAGAAATCTGCTGAGCATCCGTGTTGTCTAGCAATGCCGACAAATCAACCGTGCCGCCATTTTCCAAAGTCACAATCTGAGTAGCCGCATCGTATGTCAATTGCTGGTCGTCTGTGTTGATATCGCCTACCAAATCAGCTATCGCGATCTGGCCGCCATTAGACAAATTGATCACTTGGTTCGCTGCGTCGTAAGAAATCTGCTGAGCATCCGTGTTGTCCAGCAATGCCGACAAATCAACCGTGCCGCCATTTTCCAAAGTCACTATCTGAGTAGCAGCATCATATGTCAGTTGCTGATCGTCTGTATTGATATCGCCTATCAAATCAGCTATCGCGATCTGGCCGCCATTAGACAAGTTGATCACTTGGTTCGCAGCGTCGTAAGAAATCTGCTGAGCATCCGTGTTGTCTAGCAATGCCGACAAGTCAACCGTGCCGCCATTTTCCAAAGTCACTATCTGAGTAGCAGCATCATATGTCAGTTGCTGGTCGTCTGTATTGATGCTTGATAAGTCAACATCGTTTCCATCTTCTATCGATAGAGTAGAACCGCTCAAAGTTAAATTCTGGTCATCCGTATTGATATCGCCTACCAAATCAGCTATTGCGATCTGACCGCCATTAGACAAGTTGATCACTTGGTTCGCCGCGTCGTAAGAAATCTGCTGAGCATCCGTATTGTCTAGCAATGCCGACAAATCAACCGTGCCGCCATTTTCCAAAGTCACAATCTGAGTAGCAGCATCGTATGTCAGTTGCTGGTCATCTGTATTGATATCGCCTACCAAATCGGCTATCGCAATCTGGCCGCCATTAGACAAGTTGATCACTAGGTTCGCTGCGTCGTAAGAAATCTGCTGAGCATCCGTGTTGTCTAGCAATGCCGACAAATCAACCGTGCCGCCATTTTCCAAAGTCACAATCTGAGTAGCCGCATCGTATGTCAATTGCTGGTCGTCTGTGTTGATATCGCCTACCAAATCAGCTATCGCGACCTGCCCGCCATTAGACAAATTGATCACTTGGTTCGCTGCATCATAAGAAATCTGCTGAGCATCCGTGTTGTCCAGCAATGCCGACAAATCAACTGTACCGCCATTTTCCAAAGTCACAACCTGAGTGGCAGCATCGTATGTCAATTGCTGGTCATCTGTGTTGATATCGCCTACCAAATCAGCTATCGCGATCTGGCCCCCATTAGACAAATTGATCACTTGGTTCGCAGCGTCGTAAGAAATCTGCTGAGCATCCGTATTGTCTAGCAATGCCGACAAATCAACCGTGCCGCCATTTTCCAAAGTCACAATCTGAGTAGCAGCATCGTATGTCAGTTGCTGGTCATCTGTATTGATATCGCCTACCAAATCGGCTATCGCAATCTGGCCGCCATTAGACAAGTTGATCACTTGGTTCGCTGCGTCGTAAGAAATCTGCTGAGCATCCGTGTTGTCTAACAATGCTGACAAATCAATCGTGCCGCCATTTTCCAAAGTCACTACCTGAGTAGCCGCATCGTATGTCAATTGCTGGTCGTCTGTATTGATGCTTGATAGATCAACATCGTTACCATCTTCTATCGATAGAGTAGAACCGCTCAAGGTTAAATTCTGGTCATCCGTATTGATATCGCCTACCAAATCAGCTATCGCGATCTGACCACCATTCGACAAATTGATCACTTGGTTCGCTGCGTCATAAGAAATCTGCTGAGCGTCCGTGTTGTCTAGCAATGCCGACAAATCAACTGTGCCGCCATTTTCCAAAGTCACAATCTGAGTAGCCGCATCGTATGTCAATTGCTGGTCGTCTGTGTTGATATCGCCTACCAAATCAGCTATCGCGATCTGGCCGCCATTCGACAAGTTGATCACTTGGTTCGCAGCGTCGTAAGAAATCTGCTGAGCATCCGTATTGTCGAGCAATGCCGACAAATCAACTGTGCCGCCATTTTCCAAAGTCACAATCTGAGTGGCAGCATCGTATGTCAATTGCTGGTCATCTGTATTGATATCGCCTACCAAATCAGCTATTGCGATCTGCCCCCCATTCGACAAATTGATCACTTGGTTCGCAGCATCATAAGAAATCTGCTGAGCATCCGTGTTGTCTAGCAATGCCGACAAATCAACTGTGCCGCCATTTTCCAAAGTTACTACCTGAGTAGTCGCATCGTATGTTAATTGCTGGTCATCTGTATTGATATCGCCTACCAAATCAGCTATCGAAATCTGGCCGCCATTAGACAAATTGATCACCTGGTTCGATGCGTCGTAAGAAATCTGCTGAGCGTCCGTGTTGTCCAGCAATGCCGACAAATCAACCGTGCCGCCATTTTCCAAAGTCACAATCTGAGTAGCAGCATCGTATGTCAGTTGCTGGTCATCTGTATTGATATCGCCTACCAAATCGGCTATCGCAATCTGGCCGCCATTAGACAAGTTGATCACTTGGTTCGCTGCGTCGTAAGAAATCTGCTGAGCGTCCGTGTTGTCTAGCAATGCCGACAAATCAACCGTGCCGCCATTTTCCAAGGTCACTACCTGAGTAGCTGCATCGTATGTCAATTGCTGGTCGTCTGTATTGATATCGCCTACCAAATCAGCTATCGCGATCTGACCGCCATTAGACAAATTGATCACTTGGTTTGCAGCGTCATAAGAAATCTGCTGAGCGTCCGTGTTGTCTAGCAATGCTGACAAATCAACTGTGCCGCCATTTTCCAAAGTCACTACCTGAGTAGCCGCATCGTATGTCAGTTGCTGATCGTCTGTATTGATGTCGCCTACCAAATCAGCTATCGCGATCTGACCGCCATTAGACAAGTTGATCACTTGGTTCGCTGCGTCGTAAGAAATCTGCTGAGCGTCCGTGTTGTCTAGCAATGCTGACAAATCAACCGTACCGCCATTTTCCAAAGTCACTACCTGAGTAGCTGCATCGTATGTCAGTTGCTGATCGTCTGTATTGATATCGCCTACCAAATCAGCTATCGCGATCTGGCCGCCATTAGACAAGTTGATCACTTGGTTCGCTGCGTCATAAGAAATCTGCTGAGCATCCGTGTTGTCTAGCAATGCCGACAAATCAACTGTGCCGCCATTTTCCAAAGTCACTACCTGAGTAGACGCATCGTATGTTAATTGCTGGTCGTCTGTATTGATGCTGGATAGATCAACATCGTTTCCATCTTCTATCGATAGAGTAGAACCGCTCAAGGTTAAATTCTGGTCATCCGTATTGATATCGCCTACCAAATCAGCTATCGCGATCTGGCCGCCATTCGACAAATTGATCACTTGGTTCACTGCGTTATAAGAAATCTGCTGAGCATCCGTGTTGTCTAGCAATGCCGACAAATCAACCGTGCCGCCATTTTCCAAAGTTACCACCTGAGTAGCTGCATCGTATGTCAATTGCTGGTCATCTGTATTGATATCGCCTACCAAATCAGCTATCGCAATCTGACCACCATTCGTCAAATTGATCACTTGGTTCGCAGCGTCGTAAGAAATCTGCTGAGCATCCGTGTTGTCCAGCAATGCCGACAAATCAACCGTGCCGCCATTTTCCAAGGTCACTACCTGAGTAGCCGCATCGTATGTTAATTGCTGGTCGTCTGTGTTGATATCACCTACCAAATCGGCTATCGCGATCTGACCGCCATTAGACAAATTGATCACTTGGTTTGCAGCGTCGTAAGAAATCTGCTGAGCATCCGTGTTGTCTAGCAATGCCGACAAATCAACCGTGCCGCCATTTTCCAAAGTCACTACCTGAGTAGCCGCATCGTATGTCAATTGCTGGTCGTCTGTATTGATATCGCCTACCAAATCAGCTATCGCAATCTGACCGCCATTAGACAAGTTGATCACTTGGTTCGCTGCATCATAAGAAATCTGCTGAGCATCCGTATTGTCTAGCAATGCCGACAAATCAACCGTGCCCCCATTTTCCAAAGTCACTATCTGAGTAGCAGCATCATATGTCAGTTGCTGGTCGTCTGTATTGATGCTTGATAAGTCAACATCGTTTCCATCTTCTATCGATAGAGTAGAACCGCTCAAAATTAAATTCTGGTCATCCGTATTGATATCGCCTACCAAATCAGCTATCGCGATCTGGCCGCCATTAGACAAGTTGATCACTTGGTTCGCTGCATCATAAGAAATCTGCTGAGCATCTGTATTGTCTAGCAATGCCGATAAATCAACCGTGCCGCCATTTTCCAAAGTCACTACCTGAGTAGCAGCATCGTATGTCAATTGCTGGTCATCTGTATTGATATCGCCTACCAAATCAGCTATCGCGATCTGGCCGCCATTAGACAAGTTGATCACTTGGTTCGCTGCATCGTAAGAAATCTGCTGAGCGTCCGTGTTGTCTAGCAATGCCGACAAATCAACCGTGCCGCCATTTTCCAAAGTCACAACCTGAGTAGCCGCATCGTATGTCAGTTGCTGATCGTCTGTATTGATATCGCCTATCAAATCAGCTATCGCGATCTGACCGCCATTCGACAAGTTGATCACTTGATTCGCTGCGTCGTAAGAAATCTGCTGAGCATCCGTGTTGTCTAGCAATGCCGACAAATCAACCGTGCCGCCATTTTCCAAAGTCACAACCTGAGTAGCCGCATCGTATGTTAATTGCTGATCGTCTGTATTGATATCGCCTACCAAATCAGCTATTGCAATCTGGCCGCCATTCGACAAATTGATCACTTGGTTCGCAGCGTCGTAAGAAATCTGCTGAGCGTCCGTGTTGTCTAGCAATGCCGACAAATCAACCGTGCCGCCATTTTCCAAAGTCACTACCTGAGTAGCCGCATCGTATGTCAATTGCTGGTCGTCTGTGTTGATGCTTGAGATCAAATTATAAATTCTTGCAGAGTCCGATTTGGAGTCTAGTTTAGCATTAATTATTGCTAAATTTTGTGAAATTAAATCATAAACACTTGTAGAATCTGCCTTTGTTGACAATAATGCCAACAATTCTTCTCTTTCAACTATAATCCTCCATGAATTTCCATCCCAATAATAAAAATGATCTTCAGTCAAATCAAAAACTATTAAACCATTCTCACTACTTGATAATTTATTACCTAGCTTTAATCTTTGGCTTGAATTCATTCTAGGAATCAACAACCCTTGATCATTTCCAGGCGACACCAATTCCAATACAGCATTAGGGTTTGGATCCAAGGTTCCAATTCCTACATTATTTTGAGCTAAAGAATCAATGGAAACTATAAGCGATATAAAAATAAATAGTAAAAAGAATTTCTTTAAAATAGTAAATCTTCTCCTCATAGGCTTTTGTATTAATCAAATATCTATCTAAAAAACAAATCATTATAGTATCATAATATACAAATAAAATACTTGAAATTAACGATTTGTAATATTTGAGATAAAAAAACACTAAGATTCTGAATAAAATTACTTTTACTAAGGATTTGTATAAATCACACAATTATTTAATTAAAAATTTTCAAAAAAAAATTTGTAAAATATAAAATAGCAAATGTAAGAAGATGTAAGATTTTTATTTTTTTTAAAAAAACAGCCTAAATGTTGATTATAATAAGGTATTTAAGCTTAATTATTAAAAAATACATAATACAAGTAAAATAAAAAACATATAGAAAATATAAACAAAAGCATTTTAACTAGAATAATATGGCACATCCAGTTAAAATGCTCATTTATCAAATAATACTCAACGCAATTTCCATCATTTGCGTAAATGTATTTTGCCTATCTACTGAGTTAAGCTCTTCACCTGTCACCAAGCTATCGCTAACAGTTAAAATAGTCAAAGCTTTAGCATTATATTTTGCAGCCAAAGTATATAATGCTGTAGTCTCCATTTCGACAGCAAGGACTCCAAAATCAGCCCATTGTTTCCAAGCGTCAGGTTTGTCACCATAAAAAGTATCAGAAGTCAAAATATTACCCACATGCACTGTCACATTATGATCCTTGGCATTGTGATATGCTGCATTCAATAACTCAAAATCTGCCACAGGCGCAAAATCCTTGCCTTCAAAACGTATTTTGTTAATAGCAGAATCTGTAGATGATGTCATGGCCAATATTATATCCCTAACTTTCACATCTTCTTGAAAAGAACCACAACTACCAACTCTTATTAAATTCTTTACGCCATAATCTTTGATTAATTCATTAACATAAATACTAATAGAAGGCACTCCCATTCCTGACCCTTGTACTGATACTTTATGCCCTTTATAATAGCCTGTAAAGCCAAGCATTCCTCTTACTTCATTATAACAATAAACATCCTCTAGAAAATTATCTGCTATATATTTTGCTCTCATAGGATCTCCTGGCAAAAGAATTGTCTCCGCAATTTGTCCTTTTTCAGCTCCAATATGTATACTCATAAAACTCTAAATTATTTTTTTTGCAAAACTATTTTCTGAACTCTCATTCAACAATAATTCTAAAATTGTTGAAGAAATATCTGTAAATGAAGATCTGATTCCGATATGTCCCGGCTTAATATTCTGACTAAAACAGATTATCGGAACATTTTCTCGCGTATGATCTGTTCCTTTAAAGATAGGGTCATTACCATGATCGGCCGTAATAATCAATAAATCAGTCTCCTTGAGTTGAGACAATATTTCCGGCAGCCTTTCATCAAAATACTCTAATGCTTTTTTATAACCAAGAACATCTCTTCTATGACCAAACAGCATATCAAAATCTACTAAATTTGTAAAGATCAAACCCTGATTTGATTGCTTTAAATAACTCAAGGTCTTGTCAATACCATCCTCATTGCTCTTAGTATATACATGTTCAGTAAAACCTTTTCCCGCGTAAATATCAAAAATTTTACCTACAGCAATCACGTCTTTTCCTGAACTCTTCAATTTTGTCAACATATTATCTTCTGGCTCAAGAGAATAATCGTGCCTATTTGAAGTTCGTGTATAACTGCCTGATTCTCCAATAAATGGTCTAGCGATGACTCTGCCAACAGAAAGCATATCTCTTGCGATTTGGCAATATTCATATAGTTGCTCAATAGGAACGACATTCTCATGAGCTGCAATTTGAAAAACCGAATCAGCAGAAGTATAGACAATCAAACCTCCCGAACTTACATGCTTATCTCCAAGCTCAAGAATTATTTCTGTCCCGGAAGCTACTTTATTGCCAATAACTTTTCTCCCTGTTTTTTGCTCAAATTCTTGGATTATCTCAGCAGGAAAACCGTTTGGATAAGTAGGGAAGGGTTCTTCCAAAATTTGGCCTGCGATTTCCCAATGCCCAGTCGTAGTATCCTTTCCCTTCGACTTCTCCACAGCTATGCCATAAGCGCCTTTTGGAGATAATGTCTTTGAAACTCCATTCAATTCCGCCAAATTCCCTAAACCTAAAGACGCTAGGTTAGGAAGACTTAAACCTGCGGCTTCACCAATATGGCCTAATGTATTAGCTCCCAAGTCTCCATAATCCGCAGCATCATGAGCTGCTCCAATACCAACACTATCGAGCACTATCAGTGTTATTCTGTCTATTTTCATCGTACTAATAACTATCACCCTCAGCCTCAATACCTTGAACTATATTGATTCCATTGCTTGTACCAATTCTATCAACTCCTGCTTCGATGTATTCTTTTGCGGTTTTCAAATCTCTTACTCCTCCGGAAGCTTTTAACTTAGCTTTTCCATTGACAGCCTTTTTCATGATTTCAATATCTTCTAGAGTCGCTCCACCAGTGCCAAACCCTGTAGATGTTTTCACAAAATCAGCGCCTGCCTCAACAGATAATTGCGAAGCAAGAACTTTCTCTTCATTTGTTAAATAACAAGTCTCAATAATTACTTTCAACACTTTTTCGCCCATCGCATCTTTGATAGCTTTAATCTCGTCTCTTACTTCGTCCACTAGACCAGATTTCAAAAAGCCAACATTGATAACCATATCTATCTCGGTTGCACCTTGAACCAATGCTTCCTTTGTCTCAAAAACTTTAGCTTCCTTGCTCATTTGTCCAAGCGGAAAACCTACTACAGAACAAACAGCAACAGAAGTACCCTTAAGTTCTTGTGCTGCCAAAGGCACATAGCAAGAATTAACACATACCGAAAAAAAATCATATTGTTTGGCTTCTTGGCAAAGCTTCACAATTTCTTCTTTAGTAGCATATGCTGCCAATATTGTATGATCGATATATTTATTGATCTCCATTTCAAAACTATTTTATGGTTTCTAAGATAATTTCTTTTGTTTCTATTTTCTCATCATCAAATTCAAATGATGACTTCAACATTTTAACTGCATCATCAAGTTTAGCAGAGTCATTGTAATAAAATGTCGCTATAGTTTCTCCTGTTTCGACTATATCGCCTACTTTTTTTGCCAACACAACTCCAACTGAATAATCAATAGAGTCTTCCTTAGTCGCTCTTCCTGCTCCCAATATCATCGCTGATTTTCCAACCATTTCAGCGTCAATTGACTTCACATAACCTTTTTCTGAAGACTTTACTTTAAAACTATAATCTGCCTTTGGCAATAATGAATAATCGTCTACAACATTTTCATTTCCGCCACAAGCTTTAATAAATGCCTTAAGCTTTGTCAATGGAGCTCCGCTTTTCATCATGCTAGATGTTTTCTCTGCACCTTCTTGTATGGACTTAACATCACCTCTCAGATAAAGAGCCGTTCCACATATTTCTTTAATCAAATTCGAAAACTTAACAGGGCCATTCCCTTTAAGTGTTTCAATTGCTTCAATAACCTCTAAACTATTGCCAATTGCCATTCCCAAAGGCTCGCTCATATCCGAAAGGTGGACTATAATTTTTCTATCAAAACTCTTACCTATATTAATCATAGTATGAGCGAGTTCTTTTGCTTCCTTTTTGGTTTTCATAAATGCTCCGGCACCAACTTTGACATCAAGAATAATCGCATCAGCGTAAACAGCTAATTTTTTACTCATGATACTGCTAGCAATCAAAGGTATACTGGATACTGTAGCCGTAACATCTCTCAGACTATATAGTTTTTTATCCAATGGCACTATATTTTCTGAATAGCCCATGATCCCTATACCCGTCTCATTAACTTGGGCAATAAGCTCATCCCTACTTACAGGAAATATAAAACCCGGTATAGACTCTAATTTATCAATTGTTCCACCTGTATGACCTAAACCTTTACCTGAAAGTTTAGCAGTGCCAATGTCAAAAGCTGCCAACAGCGGAGCTAAAGCTATTGTAGTTTTGTCTCCAACGCCCCCTGTACTATGTTTATCAACCAAGAATTTATGAATCCCATCAAACTCTACTAAATCGCCAGAATTCATCATTGTCTTGGTAAAGGCATTCAACTCTCTTTCATCCAACCCCCTAAAATAGACAGCCATTAAAAATGATGAAATCTGATATTCAGGTATTTCACCATCCAGATAACCTTGAAATATGAAATTAATTTCCGCCTCATTCAACTTATGGCCATCCCGCTTTTTTTCTATTATATCAACCGCTCTCATATCTTTTCAACATGCAAAAAATATCATTGTTTATGTTTTGATGAGACAGCAGCAAAGCCATTAGATTAATCTAATTCTCAAGATTTAATTCTTAAAAATAGTGCTAAGTTAAAGAATACTGTCTCCAATTTTTACAATTTATAAAATTCAAACAGCAAAAGAAAAAGATACTTTATTATCAAAAATAAATACTATCAAGTATATCACATAATATAAGAAAAAATATATCAAGAAATATAGCTAGTCAAAATTCAATTTAACTTTTAAAATATAATATTTGAATTATTCCTAAAAAATAAATTATTAATAATTGATAATATAGCAAGTGGGAAGATTAAAAAATGTCGAAAGTAGGGGTTAATAAGGGAATTATTTGATAAGGTTTTCTGTAATTTTATCAAGCGTTTTTAGCTTTTCTTTAAAAGAGCCTGTTAATGAATCTCTGATACTTTTTAAGTTGTCAATAATTGACTGAGTATTATCGGGTAAAATATCCTCAAGAACTTCTCTCATACGTCGAGCTAAAATAGGAGATTTGCCATTGGTTGAAATTCCGATTTTCAAATCGCCCTTTTTAACTGTAGAGCCCAAATAAAAATCGCATAAATCTGGCATATCCGCAATATTTACTAATAAATTATATTGCTTAGCCTTATCTCTCAATTGAATATTAATATTTCTATCACCTGTAGCACCTATCATTATGTTAAACAATGAGTAGTCAATCTGATCAAATTCCTTTTCAAGAATTTTTACGGAAGAGTAACTAGCAGTAAACTCTTTCACCTCCGAGTCAATAACAGGGGAGATGAGTGTAACATTAGCTTTGGGATCGTTTTTTATTAAAGCCTCCAATTTTTCTAATGCGATCTCTCCGCCGCCAACAACTAAAACACTCAATTGATCGATTTTTAAAAAAACCGGAAATAGTGGATTGCCTTCCATAACAAATTATAAGTAGCCTTCTTCTTTCATCAGTTTAGCGAAATCAGGATGGGTAGAAACGACATCGCCAACAACAATAATCGCCGGAGCTTTTACATCCGAGCTTTCTACTTTTTCCGCAAGATTCCCTACATTGCCCAATAATAACTTTCCATCGTCATGCGAGCCTTTGGAAATTACTGCCGCAGATACATTAGCTTTGCCTGCCTCATTAAATTTAGCTAATATTTCCTCTATTCTTCTCAAGCCCATTAATATGATACAAGTAGCATTAGACTGTGCCGCTAAATCCAAGTCTTTGGACAATTTCTTTTCTTTGGTAACAGCTGTAATCACCCAAAAACTTTCATTAATACCTCTTCGTGTAATTGGGATATTATAATGGCCTAAAAGGTTTATTGATGAAATTCCGACAACAATCTCAGACTTGATGCCAAAGTTTTCAGCATATTCTATTTCTTCTTTGCCTCGAGCAAAGATAAATGGATCACCGCATTTCAGCCTCACCACATCATTCCCTTCCAAAGCATACTTTACAATCAACTCATTGATTTCCTCTTGAGGCACACTATGCTTTCCGCATCTCTTTCCAACAAAAACATGCTTAGCGCCATCTTTTGCATAATGCAATAGATCAGGATTCACCAATGCGTCATATAAAATCACATCCGCCCTTTCCAAAGCCTTTATAGCTTTGAGAGTGATGAGGTCCGGATCTCCCGGACCAGCACCCACCAATGTCAATTTTCCCTTTTGCATATTATGCTTTATAGAATGTATGAACTACCAATTTGTCAGCTTGACTTCCATCATCTTCTATCTGGCTAGCTCTAATTTCTTTAACTTTTGCGTTGAACTCCTTCGCTTCTTCCAAAAATGAAATCGCAAAGTCTCTCGATGGCTCGTTCTTATTAATTTTCAATACTTTAGACTCAAAATCAGTTCCTATCGCAATCAAACCTTTAGAAACATACTCTTCATCAAAAGTTGTGATAATCTTGTGGTTTGTATTGCAAGCGATATCTTGACTCAAAAGCAAAGCTTTCGCTCCGATAATCATAGAACTGTAGCTATTATAAATCGCATCTGCATATGCCTCTTCAGCCAAACCTTTTTCTGACAAATAGATTCGCTCATCAGCATCACCAAGTATTGTGCTAATCATATCAAAGCTTACACCAGCACACTCTCCAACACCTACCTCAGGGATAAATTCTTCATTTCTACCCCAATCTATATAATCAGAAGCCTCAATCTCACTTACATCAGCCAAAGGCTTAAGCAAATTGTAGAAATACATTTTGCCTTGTTTCTGATAATAATCATTATAGTATTGCTCTTCATTAGCATTATCCTGATAATCAGACAATAATAAATCCATAGCCTTTAAAATACGCTTGCTTGGAAGCTTTATAACCTTCTCCGCAATGAAGCCTTTTCCTTCAGGATCTACTCCACCACCCATTACTACTTGCAATGCCGGTATTACTTTTCCTGCTTTTCTTATCGAGCTTCCGTGGAAACCTACATTGGCAATCATATGCTGACCGCATGAATTCATGCAACCACTGATTTTTATTTTAATATCAGAGTCATGAATTAAATCATGATAATTTTCTTTGATGAAATTCTCAATCTCTACAGATACATCAGTACTATTTGTAACTCCCAAATTACACGTATCAGTTCCCGGGCAAGCAGTAATATCGATGATAGAGTCAAATCCATATTCTGCCAAACCTATTTCTTCAAGTTTATTGAAAACGTAAGGCAAAGACTCCTGAGCTACATTTCTTAACAAGAAACCTTGGTTCACAGTGATACGAATATCATCCAAAGCAACTTCGTCAATAATATCAGCTAGCTCATAAACTTTCTCTGTCATTATATTACCCAAAGGAAGCTTGATCATCACAGCGCTAAGTCCGTCTTGCCTTTGATTAAAAGTATTAGTTTTAACCCAATTCGCATATTTATCAGCATTAACAGGCTCTACAATTGGCGTCTTTTTGCTTTCAATGCTATAGTTGTATTTTTCACCAGATACGTCAATCTTTAATGACTTGTTAGGCAATGAAACTCTTTCTTCCTCTACTAATTGAAGAAACTTTTCCAAACCTAACCCTTTTTTAGGGTCCATTAAGAATTTCATTCTCGCCTTGGCTCTTTTTTGACGCTCTCCATATCTATCGAAAATCCTCAAACCAGCTTCAATAAATGGAATCACTTGATCTTCAGGCAGAAACTCGCTTGCTTCATGAGCTACCATAGCCTGAGCGCCTAAGCCTCCGGCAACAACAACCTTAAACCCTCTTTGCTCCACTCCATCAACTTCTTTTACGCGCGGAATAAAACCAAAGTCATGAATATAAGTGAATGCTGAATCATCATCATGCGAAGAAAAAGCCATTTTTATTTTTCTTCCCATATCTTGATTCACTGCATTTCTCAAGAAATATTGAGTAACAGCATCAGCATAAGGGGATACATCAAACAATTCTTCAGGATGAATACCTGCATATGGACTTCCAGTCACTGTCCTTACTGTGTTACCACAAGCCTCTCTCAATGTAATATCAACAGACTCCAACTCCTCCCAAATTTCTGGGGAATCATCCAGCTTCACATAGTGAAATTGAATGTTTTGTCTGGTTGTTAAGTGAAGGTTTCCATTGGTATACTTTCTTGACAACTCAGCCATTTTTCTCAACTGAGTGGTATTCACTCTACCATAAGGAATCTTGATTCTTAGCATTTGAACACCAGCTTGCCTTTGGCCATACACACCTCTTGTCAATCTGAAATGCTTGAACTTTTCCTCAGGAATTTTATCTTCCTTGAATGTGTTGATCTTAAACTTGAGCTCCTCGATGTCATGCTTGACTACCGGTGAAAGTTCCTTGTTTTGTGAATCCATTTTTATATTGTGGTTTAAGTATTACTCTCTTAATCTAAAATCTCTGAATTAAAAAAAGCCCCTGCATTTTACAGAGGCTCTTTTGTATGTACGACAACAATAAAGTCTTTATAAAATGCAATAACTAATATCAGGCATGCAACAACACATTTCATTCTGCATCATTGGCAGCATACACATATCATTTTTCATCAACTTTATCTCTGTCATCATCATCTATAAGCTTATTATTACTTTGACGAACTTTCAACAGCTGCCAAAGCTTGATTCAAATCTTCAATAATATCTTCTACATTCTCCAAACCAGCCGATATTCTCACCAAGTTAGACGTAATACCTACCTGCAACCTTTCATCTTCCGACAATTTTGAATGCGTCGTCGAAGCAGGATGAGTAATAGTCGTTCTCGTATCTCCCAGATTAGCGGTCAATGAGCCAATTTTAATAGCATCAAGGAATGTTTTTCCTTCAGCCAATCCTCCTTTTATGTAGAAAGTGACCAATCCGCCTCCTTTTTTCATTTGCTTACGAGCCAAATCATATTGAGGATGCGATGGCAGAAAAGGATACTTGACTTTTTCCACCATTGGATGACTTTCCAAAAACTCAGCAATCTTCAAGGCATTGTCGCAATGACGATCCATTCTGACCGGCAAAGTTTCCAAACTTTTAGATACCAACCAAGCGTTAAATGGCGATAAAGAAGGACCTGAATGTCTAGCAAAAAATCTGATTTTCTCAATCAAATCTTTTTGGCCTAATATCACACCTCCAATAGTTCTGCCTTGTCCGTCTAAGAACTTAGTGGCCGAATGAGTTATGATATGAGCTCCAAAATCAGCAGGTTGTTGCAAATAAGGGCTAGCAAAGCAATTGTCTACGATCAAAACAAGTCCATGTTTTTTCGCTAAATCGCCAATCTTTTCCAAATCCAACACATCAAGAGCAGGATTGGAAGGAGTTTCAATCAATATAACTTTAGTATTTTCTTTGATTTCCTGTTCCCAAGAATCAGTATCTTCAATTGGAACATACGTATGAGTAATGCCCCATTTAGGAAACACCTGAGTAAGCAACTGGTGAGTTGAACCAAATACAGATCTGCAAGACAATATATGATCACCAGATTCCAACAAACCAGCCAAACTCGAGAATATAGCTGCCATTCCTGAAGCAGTTGTCAAGCCATCGTCCGTGTGCTCAAAAGCGCAAAGCTTAGCCACCAACTCATCATTGTTCGGATTGGAATATCTTGAATAAATATTGCCATCAACCTCTTGTTCGAATAAAGCCCGCGCATGTTCAGCATCATCAAATATGAAACTTGAAGTCATAAACACCGGCACAGAATGCTCCTTGTGTTGTGTTCTCTCTGTTTGAGTCCTTATCGCATCCGTTTCTATTCTCATATCAACTCTTAAAACTCCTGAAAATTTAATTACTAATTATCGATAGTCCGAAATAACCATTAAGTCTGCGACTATCTCACCATAAGCAATGACAAACGTCAGCTTAGATCACACTAATATATCAAAAAGGGAAATTCAAGACAAAATTTTACATCAAAAAAAGCGAACAATTATCAAATGATATTTTGTTCGCTTAAATAACATATTATTATGCATAAAATAATTATATCAGAATATTATTTTTTCGATTGCAGCTCTTGCTGAATTTCTTTTTGCATATTATCTAAGGATTCCTTTGGCATCGTGTAAAAATCTAGAATCACCAAACCGTCAAGACAATTGTTGAAATTTGGGTCAACATTGAAGCCTATGATCTTCGCATTTTGATAGATATATTTTTTCAATAAAACCGGAACTGTAAAGTGAGATGGGTCAATATCTTGAATATACTTGTCTAGCTTTTTAAGATCAGCTTTAGTGATATCAAGAATCATCTGAGTATAATCGTCATTGAAACGAAATTTATATTCATTTCTTGGCTTAACCAACTTCGCTTTATCATGGTCAAAATGATACTTTTGGATAAATGAGGCTATCAATGATTTTGAATAATCCGCATACTTATTGCTGATGCTCGCTGGGCCTAAAAAATACTGATACTGCTCTTTATTCTGCATCAAAAAATAAATCAAACTCTTCCACAAGAGAAACAGAGGTATTCTATGTTGCTGATAATCTTTTACAACAAAAGATCTTCCTAATTCCAATGAACGTTCTAAAACTTTATCGAACTCCGGCTTCATTTTAAACAAGCTATTGGAATAAAATCCTTCTTGTCCATGGGTTTTTATGATTTCCTGCCCTAAACCTATTCGATATGCTCCGGCAATTTTCTTTTTCTCCTCATCCCACAAGAACAAATGACGGTAATACTGGTCAAACTCATCCAAATCCACCGCATTATTAGAGCCTTCGCCTACTTCCCTGAAAGTCAACTCTCTCAATCTTCCAATTTCCTTCAGGATATTTGGAATTCGCTCTGTAGGAACAATGTAAGATGTGAAATTATTTTTTGACAATAATTTAAACTCAGATAAAGTCTGAATTTCCGCTTCAAGCACTTCCTCTGGCACTTGCTCTGCAATATTCACTGGTTTTGGATTGCGAATAACAGGTTTTGAAATCTTCAGCTTTTTGATAAATTCATCATTCTCTATAGCCGAACCCAAAGCGTATGTTTTCATTCTCAAAAACTGTGTATAGCTTTTCAAATCCTTATATTCCATCTGCTCTTTAACAGAAATAGGCTTGCCTATTCGAAGGCGAATCACTTCATTTTTTTTCTTGAGCATTTCTGAAGGCAGCGCGGCAGTTCTCAAACTTGGATGAATCAAGCCCAAAATATGAAAGAGCTTGCTATTTGAACCTTGAAAATATATCGGAATAACTGGCTGTTTTGCATTTTTCACCAATTTGACTGCCGTCTTCTGCCATGGCCTATCAGTAATTTTTCTTTGAGAAGCGCTAAATGTCGATACTTCTCCAGCAGGAAAGATGCCCATTGGGTTTCCATCATTAAGATGCTTTATCGCCGCTTTCATACCAGTCACACTCGAGTGAGCTTGTTTCATATTCTCAAAAGGATTCACGCTTATAAATGCATCCTTTATCGGACTAACTTGTTGAAGAATGAAATTAGCCATTACCTTGTATTCAGGCCTAATTTTGCTAATCAACAATATTAATATCATTCCATCCACTGCGCCAAAAGGATGATTTGCTATGGATATAAAAGAGCCTGTCAATGGTATTCTCTCAAGCTCTTTTTCATCAACCTCTATCTTGATATTGAGCATATCAAATAAAGCATGAATAAAATCAAGCCCTTGTTCCATGTATATCTGATCATACATTTCATTGAGCTTTGACAAGCCTAAAATTTTCATCAGCGGCGTTGCAACTGCCTGATAATTATTAAGCTTTACAGCATTTACAAACTCTTGTTTGCTAATTAATTCTTTCATATTCCTCCCTTAAAAAATTGGCCTTCAACACTAACTGCGAAGTAAATGGTAATCATCTCAAAATTCGAACCAAAAGGCCCGATTAGGAATTTTCTTAGATTACATAATGTAAATAAAAAACAAAATCCTTAATTGAATATGGTCAAACATTTAATTGTATGTTACCAATATAAAGATGTTTGTAAACTGGATGTAAACTTGTAAGAAGTTGTCCAAAGAAAATAAACACACTACTTAAATTTTGGGAGAAATTTTTAAAGCAACTTAATAAAAAGAAATAAAATATTGTGTGATAAAAGAGGAGGGGGGAGGCCGCTCGCAGACTCGGGGAAAGTCTTGCGAGCAGCATAATTGGAAATGAAAGTGTCGGTTATGTGTATGATACAGACATAGAACCAATCACCCTACAAACTTTTGAAAAAAATTCGATTTTTTTCAGAATTCTCAATTTATAAACTACTTGGCTTCCTTTTCAAACGTGAGTTTATTCGATGGATTTTCGCTGTTAGTCAATATTAATTTGCCATTATCGATATAAAACTGATTTACAGCGAATATCATTTCGGTTACTTTTCTTTCATCAGGGGTGTCCATCATTTTCGTCGAAATTCCCGGCACAAACTTTATTTTGCCTTTGTCTTCCAATAATAATTCGCCATTGTAAATATTATTGGCCTTAAGCGAATACCTGTTGTCCATAATTTCCAAAGTAAAAGGATTTTCTCCTTTACTTAAATTATAAACAAGCACCCATTCTCCCTTTAAATCCTCTGGATTGGTAGAAACATTTTTTGAGCCGTTGCAAGAAGCTAGAAAAAGCATTGTCAATGCTAGCAAGTAAAAAGATACTTTTCTCATTTTAGTATTAGTTAAAAATTATTGTTTAACGTATTAACACTAAACCTGCGTCACGAATTGCATGCCATATATGCGAAGATGCTAATTTATTGAACTTTTTTCCCGTGCACTTCTCATAGTCTTCCATTAACTCAATTACAGATAGAAATTTTTCATTTTCAATACATGAAACATCCAATGTCTCTTGAAGCCAAATTAAATCCTGCTTGTCTCCCGCAATTTCTTCTCTTCCAGATTTCAAATCCAACAGAAGCTTAGCTCTTTCTACAGTTTTGCCTTTTTTCTTAGCCGTGAAAAACTCAAGTTCGCTTTGAGCACCTAACCAGTATACTTTGTGATCTATCAACTCTTGATCTTTTTTACCTTTCTGTTCAATAGCCTGTTCGATTCGAAAATAGGGTTCTTTCGTTTTCGGCACTTTAAAATCAAACCATTCTTCAACCGGCCAGTCCAAACACAAACCATGCATATAATTAAAAATCGCCTTGCTGAGACCCGACCCAAAACGTTCATGATCGCATCCTTTAGGATCTTGATGAAATAAATCATTCTCCGCAAATCCTTTGAACTCTGGTCCAATCTTAACAACTTCATATGCTTCGGGATTCTTCCCAACAGGACTGTGCGCTGTCATCGCAAACTGATGCCAAAATCCAGACTGAATCACATTATGCTCGAATAACTGACGAACTACTTCCAAAGAATCTATCGTCTCTTGAGCTGTCTGCGTGGGAAATCCATACATAAGATACGCATGAACCATTATTCCTGCGTTTGTAAAGTCTCTAGTTACTCTAGCCACTTGCTCTATTGAAACACCCTTTTTCATCTTTTGAAGGAGCCTATCCGAAGCAACTTCCAAACCACCAGTAACAGCAATACAACCCGAAGCTGCCAAAAGACGGCATAAATCGGCCGAGAAAGTTTTTTCAAATCTGATATTCGTCCACCAGCTAATCTTTACATTTCTTCTTAGAAGTTCAAGAGCAAAATCCCTCAAAACCAATGGCGGAGCTGCCTCATCAACAAAGTGAAATCCATTTTGGCCTGTTTGTTCAACTATCGTTTCTATTCGATCCACCAACATTTCCGCAGGCGCAGCATCATAACGGCTAATATAATCTAAGCTAACATCACAAAAACTGCATTTTTTCCAATAACATCCGTGTGCAATCGTCATCTTATTCCATCTTCCATCGCTCCACATTCTATGCATCGGATTCACCACCTCAATAATGGATAAATAGTCATCAAGAGGCAGGTCAGAATAATCAGGAGTCCCTACTTCAGCATGAGAAATGTGCTGAGCTTGAGGCTGAAAACAATATTTCACTTCATTATTGTCTCTATCCAATATGTATGTCCGCTGAAGCATACCTGTATCTTCACTATTAGAAGCTATGCGTTCTAAAATGCCCATTATGGGTCCTTCACCATCATCCAGAGAGATATAATCAAAATACTTAAACACTCTATTATCCTTAAGCTTGCGAAGCTCAGTATTAGGATACCCGCCTCCCATAATCGTCTTCACTTTAGGGAAATATTCTTTTATCAATTGCGCGCACTTGAAAGCTCCATATAAATTCCCTGGAAAAGGAACTGAAAAACCAATGACATCCGGCTGAAAAGAGTTAAGTCTTTCAGTCAATAATCCGCCCAATATATCATCCAGCAAAGACGATTTCTCGTTTAATTTCTCTTGAATCGGATTAAATGAAGATGCAGTCCTCCCCAATCTTTCCGCATATCTGCTAAAGCCAAAATCCTTGTCGACAGTCTCAATAATCAGATCTCCTAAATCCTCAATGTAAAGCGTAGCCAAATGTTTAGCTTGATCTTGAATCCCCATGCTTCCAAAGGCCCAATCCAAATCCTGCAACTGGTCAAATCGAGATGCTCTGGGTAAAAAGTCCGTATTGCAAATACTATGAGCTAAAGTTGAATTCTTGCCTTGAAGAAATTTGACAACTGGACCTATCGTCGAAAAGTATTCCCTCTTTAGTTTCAGTATCCTTCGAATATTTTCAGAAATTTCCTCTCTGCTCTCAGCAATATCAAAAATCTTACGCAAAGAATTAGCGTTAAAAACTTTAAGCACTAACTCGATTCCCAAATCTGCCTGGGCAACTTGAAAGCCCTTAGAAACTAAAAAGCCTTTTAGGTAAGCCGTCGCAGGATAGGGGGTATTCAACTGTGTCAGAGGAGGAGTAATTAATAGTATTTTCAAGACCAATCAGGTTACATGTTCGCAAAATCATCGATGGCTTATTAGTACAGATTCTTAATAAACCATTTGCAAAAATAACCATTATTGATTCAAAAATCTAAAAAGCTTTTTTGAAATAAACACTTCTCTGAAAAAGTTATACATATAAAAAAAGCAACACTTTCGCGTTGCTTTACAGTTATTTCGATCCTTGAAGTTTACATTACTTCCTTGTTCAATACTTTTTCATAATGAGCTTTTACATTCTCCCATCTATAAAATGGGTATCTATTCGTTACGACAGGGAGTTCAGTTTCCGCCTCGTTATATAACATTTTCAACCATATTTGTCCATCACTCTTATCTTTGAAGAAAATCCACTGAATATTAGTTCCCATGGGTGAAACGTTAGAAGCTTTCCATCTATTTTTATCTTCCAACTTATATTCGTTGGAGCTTTCGCATGTTCCTTTAACGCCAAGCAAAGCTAAGAATGGCACCATCGTTTCAGCATGCGCGAATCTAAATTCCGCCGTTTGATTTTTCAGCTCAATTGCTCTTTGGCTAGTCACCAAAAACGAATCCAACAAAGGCATGGCCATAGTATATGTCAAATCTATCGAATCATATGAAGGTCCTTCCAAAAAGAAAGACTCATAGTCTCCCAAAAACTCATTCCAAACCAATGCTTCCTCAGGCAAATATTTCTGAAGATCCACTTGCTCTTTAGCTCCAATTCCATCAATAATCTGATATAACTTGTATAAAGCCTGTGCCGCAGAGGACTTGTCTTTAATTCTAACTTTTCCTTTTTGTCCTTTGAAAGCATACTCGCCTTGCTCCAATCCACTCACAAACTCTGACTTGAATAATGGGTCAATGATTTGATTCGTTAGATGCTTAGCATTATCAAGGTTTTTCAAACTATCAAGCCCTTCAGCCCAATATTCAGCTTTTTCAAAGGCTTCAAAAGCTTCATTTGGCTCAAAAAATCTCAACTCCGGATCTTTATTCTCTTCGTACACTATATAGTCCACAGTGCTGTCATTTACACTAGAAAACGTTTCTTCCAATATCCCCATGAAGGCTTTCTTGCTGTTAACGGCTCGATCCTTGAATGTCGATTTGGCAACGATTTTCTTATCACTAGAAACTGAAGCAAGCAAATCTCCATATTGATCGACCAAGCGCTTTGCCATATCTTGGTGCTCTTTTTTGCCTAGTTCGCTTATCTGCCCATAATTCCCTTTTTCAATTGACAAAAACACTTCAATATCATTTTTCAGCTGCTTGCCTTTATCAGTTAACATGTCTTTTTCTGAAGCAAATTGAAGCATTTCGCCCCATGCTACATCATACTTGGCGCTTGTCAAGTGCCTTGAACCATGTCTGGCAACGTGATTAATAAAAATCGGCTCAAAATTTTCAGGAATTGGCGAATAGTCTACAACTTCTTGTCGAGGCTCATAAGGCATTTTACTCCCCAAGTACCCTTCTTTTTTAACTTCAGGTTTAGAAACTTGCATAGTCGCCTCTTTTGTCTCTTCAACTCTTTCCGTCTTTTTGTTGCAAGCCTGTAGTGACATAGCAGCTACAATTGCATACAGGACTATTTTGTTCATTTGTAAAGTATTTAACCTCTGCTAATTATAGCAAAGGGTTATAAAAAAGATTTAAGGAATCTTTAGTATTCCTTGAATTGAAATTAATTACTTTTGGATCTCAAACTCGTCAAAAACATTTCCATCCACAGAACTTATTCCTTTAAAATTAAGGTGAGTGCTGTCTATAGTAATGATTGAGAAATGTCCCAAATGCTCTGCATGAGCCACAATAGGTCCTTCATCACAGTGCAATGGGTCCGGCACATATTTAGTCGAGTCTTTTAATTTGCCTCCAGCTCCAGTGGTTATGGAAATAAATGAATTACTCATCTTTGGAAAGCTCCCCAAATTCATTGATAACGAATCAACAACTTGACCTTTTCCATCAAAAGGCTTCAGTCTCTCATATGTATGAGCATGTCCATTCAAAACCAAATCTACATTATTTTGGGCAAATATATCATATAACCCCATCACATGAGGATAATCCTCCTTATAAGTGCAAGTTCTTCCATTATGATGCAAATACACAAATATCCAATCGTATTTTCCTTGCGTTTTATCTAAATCTTCCTTTAGCCACTCTGTTTGCTTATCCAAGTCAAAAAAATCTCCTTCTCTTGAATCCAGAGCGATAAAGTGCGCGTTTTGATAATCAAAGCTGTAATAATGCTCGTTATTTGGTAGTTTCCATTCCTTTTTGAAGTTTTCATCAGGATTAACATGCCAATCATGATTTCCCAAGGCAGGGTAGAATGGGATATTCCCCATAATAGGAGACATAGGCTCGAAAAAATTCGCATCATAAGCTGAGCTTTCCCCATCTGGATAAACGATATCACCCAAACCTATTCCAAAATCAGGTCTTCTATTCAATTTGTCTATTTGCTTAGAAGTAACTTCAGGAAAACCACCTTCATCCTTAGGTTCTCCAATATCTCCCATAGCATAAAAAGAAAAAGCATTAGTGCCCTTTTCCGGCTCGGAAATAAAGTAATAATCAGGCCCTGACAACAACAAGCTATCATTAGAGTAAATTGCGTAGTAATATTTTGTATTCGGCTCCAAGCCCTTTACTGTAGCTTGGTTAAGAGTATTGTAATCTTGATAGTCAACTATTCCCAGTTGCGTGTTCGTCAATGAATCAAGATTAGTTCCGTAAGCGATTTTACAGTCTTTAGCCGCATTATTTGTTTTCCATAATACACTGGCACTATCCTCCCACACATTTTGAAGATAAGGCTTGCGAACCATTTCCAAAGAAAGTTCCGGGTTGTACTCTCTTTTAACTTTTTGATCGCAAGAAGTTTCCATCAAGCCCAAGAGCAGACTCAATGAGACAAGCATCTTTTTCATATAATTATAATTTCAATCAATAAAGAGACGAACCGAATTTCGGCCCGTCTCAAGTCAATATTATCTAAACAAGTCGTACTTAACTCCCAAATTGAATCTTGGGCCATAGTACTCTGTCTGCATTGTTCTGTCCACAGCACCTTGGTAATATCTCAACGGCTGATTTGTCAAGTTGTTAGCTTCAAAGAATACTCTCCAATTGTTGTTGAATGCATATGTGGCATTCAAATCCAAGAATGATTGAATATCGTAGTATCTATCATTGAAATTATCATCACCAACTTCATCCAAGTAATCGCTAGTATAATTCCATGAAAGTCTCATCGTCAACTTTTTCAAATCATAAGATAGAGATACATTTCCTGAATGCTCAGCTGTACGAGGCAATGACAATGTTTCATCTGGTCTAGAGTCCATTCCTTTTGCTTCCGATTTTGTATATGTATAGTTAGCATATACTCCCAATCCACTCAATACACCTGGTAAGAAATCTAATTGTCTTTGAACGGCTATCTCTACACCGTAAAGACTTGCTTTATCTCCATTAACAGTTTGCTTAACTTCATATCCTTCATAGTTTCCGTTAGTCTCTTCATACACATTTGTATAAAAATAGTCTTTGATGTCCTTATAGAATAGACCCCCAGAGATGATACCAACATTCTCGAAATATCTTTCGAACATTAAATCAAAGTTCATAGACTTCATATTCTCCAAAGCTGGATTACCTTTTTCAATCTCTTCATCTTCTTGAATAATTGATAGAGAAGGCGTTAGATCTTCGTAATTAGGTCTAGCGATACTATTTGTCCATGCAAATCTCAAGATAGTGTTTTTGTTTACAGAATACTTGAAATGCAATGCAGGCAAGAAGCTATTGTAAGAATTGGATCCTGATACAGGTGTAATTATTTCTTCTGACTCATCATCCATTACAGGCTCACCATTTTCAAACACAAGGTTTCCTTGATCATCTACTTCTTGGAATTCCCTGTAAGTCACTAAATATTGGTTTGCGTTATATTTAGTACTAGTATGCTCCATTCTAAAACCAGCAATCAAGCCTAACTTATCACCCAATGTTTGTTCTGTCATTAAATAACCAGCATAAATATCCTCAGTTGCATTGAAATTCGAAGGAGCGAATTCTTCCAATACAGCTTCTCCCTCAAATAAATTAGGATTGTTAAGGTCAAGTTTTCCTAAAAATTCTCTATCAACATAGTGTCCTGCTTGATATTTTCCCCCAGCCAAATAATCCGATTTGGTCATATCTTTCAAAGGAAGCTTATCCATTGTCTCAAAATTTGCTTCATTATCACCTACAGGAGAATAAGCGGTATACATTTGCTCATTCATTTTATACTTAGTCCTGATACGCCCTCCAAACTTGATATTTCCAGAATTACCAGTAGGAAGCTTAAGATCAAGTCTTGCATTTCTATCAATTTCATAAGTTAGCTTCTCTTCCTCACTAATTTCATCTAGCTCAAAATTACCATAGTCAAGTCCATTAATCATTGAAACTAAAGGCTTCTGAGTATTTAAGTCAGAAGATCTAAATTTATTGCTTTCACTCTCATAGGTAATATATCTCTCATTTGGTCTATGCTCTTGAGCCTTCGCCCATGCCACTGACCAATTCATTTCTAGTTTACTTGCAATCAAGTGCTTACCTCCAAATGAATAAAGTTGCGTACGTTGATCCTCTAGTCTGGTATTTTTGTTCTTGTCATTATCTATACCACCTTTAGTCTGGATTTTAATCTTATTCTCACCTTCTTCCTCAGAAATTCCATTCTCAGGCTTAGTAATGTCCTTGTATGTCAATCTATATCTATTTTCCCAGTCATTTCTGTGATTATACATTGCATTAAAGAAGAAATTGTGATTAGGATTCAATTGATAATCCAAAGCAGCAGAAATACTTCTTCTCTCTCTAGTCAGTTCATATGTTCTGATTTGTTGTTCCTCAGCCCAAATTTGACCTTCGTCTTCTGTCCACTCAAATTCAACATTGTCCGATCCCAATTGATTCAATTGATAAGAACCACTCAACACTACACCTAGTTTGTTGTCCAAATACCTGTTACCAAATACCAAAGCGCCTTGATATGTCGGCTTGTTTCTCAATGTGTTGTAACCCATAGCTCCAGTTGCGGAAATTCTCATGCCTCCAGGAGCTGCTCTTGTAATAAGGTTCGTCGAACCTCCAATTGCATCAGCATCCATATCAGGTGTCAAAGTTTTGCTTACTTCAACTGCTTGGATCATATCAGCAGGAATAAGGTCTAATTGAACAGCTCTTGTACCGTCTTCAGCTGAAGGAACTCTTTCTCCATTGACTGTTACAGAGTTCAAAGAAGGGTCTGTTCCTCGAACTACTCCAAAACGAGCTTCGCCTTGGTCATACTGCATAGTAATGCCAGGGATACGCTTCATTGCATCTCCAATATTCGAATCCGGAAATTTACCTACTTGATCCGAAGAGATCATATTCGTAACATTAATATTATTTTTCTGTCTATTCAAAGCTCTTGCTTGCCCTTCGATACGATCAGCTGATATGATCACGCCTTCTCCCATCATAATTCCATCTTCCATTACTATATTAAGCGTGCTTGTCTCGTTGCCATTCACAACTACTTCTGCTGTTTTGCTTTCATATCCTATATAACTTACTGTAATCGTATGTTTACCAGCGACAACATTCAATAATGTATAAAATCCATTGATATCAGTTACCGTACCTCTGTTAGAATCATCAATAATTACTGTAGCTCCCGGCAAAGGCTGGTTTTGTCCTTTATCCAATACTCTTCCTTTGATGATACCTGTCTGAGCAAAAGCTCCTAATGACATAAAAAGTGATACCATCATCAAGCCAGTTATGGCTACAATTTGGTGTAGTTTTTGTTTCATTGTTTTAGCGATTATTATAATTTCGGTGCGAAACTATCATTCTCTTTCAACAATGCAGTTAAATCGGATTTAACTATTGATGAAGTTAAACAGCGCTAGTTAGACTCAAATCAGCCATCAGCTTAACGTTCCATTAATTCAGACACAAATAAGCTTGAATTATCAAACTCCAATCGGATATAATACAAAAAACAAAGCAATACTATTTTTTCAACAACAACTATTCGTTTAACAGTCTGATGATTTATATTAACAAATCATTAATTTGAAAAATTTTGAAACTCAAATCGAACTTTCACACGCTTTTTGCTTGTTTTAACATTAATCTAATACTGCTAAGTATTTATCATTTTTTAATAATACCCTCATATCCTTCAGTTTCAAATCCTTAAGGATATTTGAAGTGTTGATTTTGAAGTAAGAGTATGGACAAGAAAAGAAGGCCTCAGATAGTGGTCATTTCGGATTTGCATCTTAGCACTTATGGATGCCAATCCAAAGCCATTTTAAATTATCTCAATAGCGTGGAACCAGAGATACTTATTCTCAATGGCGATATATTCGATATATGGCAATTCAGTAAAAGTTATTTCCCCGCTTCGCATTTTAAAGTCGTAAAGAAAATTCTCTCCTTCATAGAAAAGGGGACAGAAACCTACTATGTAACAGGCAACCATGACGAAATGATACGCCGGTTTGAAGATTTTAGACTAGGGAGTTTTCACGTAGTGAATAAAGTATTA